>JAYTBL010000752.1:0-3218 GCA_043736975.1 Polyangiaceae bacterium | reverse complement strand
AATCGGCGAGCCGTCTCGCCGCCGCGCTCGTCGGTCACCTCGATGTGTCGAGGCGTCAGGTCGGCGAGCCGCAGAGCGTAGTGAACGCGCGCCGTCGTTCCTTTGCTACCCAGCCGTTGCACCGTCGTCGCGTCGCCACCGATCACGTGGAACCCTCCCTACATCGCGGGTGCGAACGACGTCGTCGGAACCATCTGCCCAAGCAATGCCGTCAGATGCGGACCAAGCTTCTTCATCCACTGGTGCAGCGATACCGCCGATATCGACACCACGCCGATCGCCGCTGCCAGAGCTGTGGTCGCTCGCAGCGAGCTGCTCGTCCCGGCTTGATGCAGAACGAGCCGCAGGGCGACTCCGATGTCACGGATCTTGGTCTGCATGTGCGCGGGCCGCTCACGCAGCAGCCCCATCGCATCGCCAAGCTCACGCCACCCCGCAGGAAGCTCTCGCTCGATCAGGTCCCAGTCCGACTTCGATTCACGACTCGCTGTCATCCCAACGCAAATGCATGATTGTCGAACTGTTGGCCAAGTTCTCGGCTAACACCGATGGCTTCGTGGGGGGCCGCATCGCGACGACCGCGCGACGCCACGACGCCACGAGGAGTGCGGGGCGAGCACGCCCGCGAGCTCTTCGGGATTGCATACCGCATCGCGAGCCGGTGGCGAGCGCTGGCACGGCATCGACGGGAGCTGTCGACCGAGGACCTCGGCGAGACGGCGGATGAACGCCCTGCCGTCGACGAGGAGCTGGAACGAAACGAGATGCGCGCGCTGATGTGGCGTGCGCTCGAGGATCTCGACCCGACGCAAAGGCTCGTGTTGACGATGAACGTCGTTCACGAGCACTCGATGCCGGACATCGCGCAGCACCTCGGGACCTCCGTCAACACCGGTTACTCGCGGCTCCGACTCGCGCGCGCCGCTCTCCGTCGCGCCGCGAGAGCCGAAGGACTCGGTCACCGATGAAGCGCTCCGCGCTCGCGCTCCTACTCCCGGCTGCGGCGGCTCTCTCCGTCTCTCTCCGTCTCTCTCCGTCGCGCTCGGTCTCCGCGTTCTCGAGGGCGAACGGGAGCTCGTCGTGAAATACGGCGGAGCGAGGGTGGGACGGCCGGTTGCGGTCGTCGAACGGAAGAGGGCGCAGCACGTCGTCTTCGGCCCCCTGCCATCTTCGAGGCGTCAGGGCCGATCGCTGGTGCGGGTCCGGATCGTGCGGGGGACGCGGCGCGGGAGACGCGCGGTGAAGGTCGTCCCGCGGTCCTCGGCCGAGACGGCCTCGAGTGTTCCGGAGTGCGCCAGCACGATCTGCGAAGCGATGTAGAGCCCGAGGCCGAAACCGGTGTTCGTCGTCTCGTCCCGGACGTGACGGACCATCGGCTCGAAGATCGTCGTCAGCGCGCGCTCGGAAATGGGCGGCCCCTCGTTGTGCACGGCCAGCGAGACGGTGTCGCCTTCGTCGCGCGCCACGAGGAGGATCGGTTCGTTCGGCGCACCGTGCTGGATCGCATTGCGAACGAGGTTCGAGAGCACCTGGGCGACGCGATCGTGGTCCCACTCCCCGCGGAGGTCGCCCTGCGGGGTGAAGCGCAACGTTCCCTCGCGGACCACCCCCTCCAGCTCCGCGATCACCTGCCGGCACAACGGCTCGAGATCCATGGGCAAGCGCACGATCGGGATCTGGTCGCCGAAGCGAGTCCGCGTCAGGTCGAGCAGGTCACTGATCATCCGGTTCATCCGGTTGGCGCTGTTGAGCATGCGGGCCGCGATCCTGACGCTCTTGTCATCGAGCCCCTCCCGGCCCACGAGCAAGGTCGACCCCATGATGATCGCGGACAGGGGGTTGCGCAGGTCGTGCCCCAGGATTCCGAGCGACTGATCGCGATAGTGCTCGCTGGTCTTCATGAAGCTGTCGACCGCCTCGGTCAGCGCCTCGTCGATCGACTCGTTGAAGCGGGTCACCCCGGCGCCGTCCGTTCCCTCAGCCGTCCAGAGGCGGAGGACGCTGGCGCGCAGCGCGCGATACTCGGCGACCAGCTGACCGAGCTTGAAACCGTTCTCGATCCGGAGCGCCGCGTGGATCCGGCCAATCTCTTCGAGGCGTTGCGCGGTGCCGCGCCCCTTGGACTTTTCGGCCTGTTCCTGGGCGGTCTGTTGCGATCTCATGTCGCCAACGATCGCGGTCAAGATCTCGTCGGCATGATCGCGTAGAGCGGTCGCGGTCATGGTCGTGGCGGCGGGCGTGAGCGACTGCGCGAACACCCGCCACTCTTCGACGATCGGATGGCGCTGCTCGTCGATGAACTCGGCCAGTCCTCGTTCGCTCATGATGTCCTCTCGCGTCTCCCGCACATGAGTACAACGCTAGCACCGCCGCGCGAGTGCCTGCCGTACACGCGGCGGGGCGCTTTGTCGCTGTGACCTCCGAGGCGCGCTACCTGGTGGCATTCGCCTGGACTTCGCGCCAGAAGTAGCGACTCGGCGTCACGCCCATCGCCGCCTTGAAGGCCGCGATGAACGAGGACACGTCGTCGTAGCCGACCGAGAAGGCCACCGCCGTCACGCTCTCGCCCGCGCCCAGCAGCTCCAGCGCCGCGAGCAGGCGGAGCTGCTGCCTCCACTGCCAGAACGTGAGGCCGGTCTCGCTCACGAAGCGCCGCGCGGCGGTGCGCGCGGTGAGGCCGCCGCGCGTCGCCCACGCCTCGAGCGTCCGCCGATCGGCGGGCGCTGCCGCGAGCTGCGCGGTCAGCTTCGCGAGCGGAGCGCTGGTGGGCGCGGGCAGATGAGCAGCGGCGCGACCGTCAGCGCCGGGAGCCTATCGAGGACGACGCGCACGAGGCGCTCCTCGGCGCCGCCCGCCGGATAGTCGCGCCCGAAGCGCGCCGCGGCCGCGAGCAGCTCGCGCTCCAGCGCGTCGACCGGCCACCACGCGGCACGCCTCGGGCAGCGCCGCGCTCCCGCGATCGACGTACAGCGTGAGGAGGCGAAGCGGCCGCCGCGACGCGACGCGGTGCCTCTGCCCGGGCGGCACCCGGACCGCGCGCGCCGGCGGCACCACCCAGCGGCCCTCCGCGGTGCTCACCACCAGCACGCCCTCGGCCGCGTGCACCAGCTGGGGGGAAAGCGACGACCTCTACGCCGTCTACGACGCGCTTCGCGGCGTCATCGGTTACGTCCCGCAGGACGATATCGTCCATCCTGAGCTCACCGTCTTCGAGGCCG
>JAYTBL010000751.1:0-7948 GCA_043736975.1 Polyangiaceae bacterium | reverse complement strand
ATCAGCGTCATGAATGCAGGTCCACGGGGACTCGGAACGTAGGCGGTGAGGACCTCGCGACCACGTATGGCGAGAATCCGCACGCCCTCGACCTCGTGCGGAAGCGAGACCTTCGCTTCATGAGGCTCTCGCCTCTGCTCGATCGCGGGCCCTGCCCCGGCGCACCTTGGCCCAGACCGCACGGCGCCGCGCCCCGCCGCCGCGCCGCCGTGGCGTCCGGCCGTGAGGGCGCGCTCAGCACGGACCCGTGACCCACGTGCGCTCGGCGAATCCAGGGGCGGGGGACGCGTCGCGGCGAGCGAGGGCCTGGAGCGCCTCGCGCAGCGCGGCTTCGCTGCCGAACTGGAAGGGGACCTGCGTAGCGTAGGCCGCGCACGCGCTCACCTTGCGTAGCAGGTCCTCCTCGGCGATGGGCTCGGCTCTCTCCTCTCCCGCCGCGGGGACGAGCTCGCAGGCGCGCGCGCGTGAATCGCGGATCACGTACGGCGCGTCGCGGTACCAGTGCACCTCGCCGCGCCAACCGCAGGCGAGGAAGGCACGGACGAGCTGCACGTGGTCGACGTGTCCGCCCAGCGCCTGCGGGACGTAGACGCGCGCTGGGGTCAGCTCGCCGAGCAGCGCGTCGATCGCCGCGCGCAGGGATCGCCAGACGTCGTCCTCCGCGCGCGGTCCCGCGAACAGCGCAGCGGCGGATGGATAGCCGCGATGCGGCGCCTCGACGAACGGCGCGTGACGCACCGACTCCGCGCCGAGGATACGCGCCGCGAGAACGTCTTCCGCGCGCCGGATGGCCATGTAGTCGGCATCGGCGGGGAGCCCCTTGTCGGTCTGGCAGGCGAGCGCGAAGCCCTCCGGGGCGGCCACCGACGCGGTGAAGAGGGTCGCGAGCACCGCGCGCCCGCGGCGTGCGCGCTTCGCCAGCGTGGCGCCACACGAGAACGCGACGTCGTCGAGGTGCGGCGAGAGAAAGAGCGAGGGGCCCTCGCTCACAGGAGGTGCGGAGCTCTCCGGAAGCGGCACGCCGGGTCGGGAGAGGTGATGCTCCAGCCGTCATCGGGCGCGGGAAGCGAGCGGTACACGTCGACGATGCGCCGGCCGACCTCATGCCACGCATAGATGCGCGTCACCTCCTCGTGCGCCGCGGTGGCGAGCTGCGCACGAAGCGCCCCGTCTTCGATGAGGCGCAGCATCGCCGCCGCGAGGGCAAGGGGAGCGCGCGGTTCGACGAGCAGGCCGTTCTCCTCGTGCCGGATGCAGTCGACGACGCCCACCGCGCGCGTGCTGAGCACGGGGAGCCCCGAGGCCATCGCTTCCAGGATCGTGTTGGAGAAGCCCTCGGCGTAGGTCGGTGACACGAAGACGTCGGCGCCCTGGTAGACGCGCGGGACGTCCTCGTAGGGCACGTAGCCGGTCAGGCGCACGTGGCTCTCGAGCCCGCGATCACGAACACGCGCGGCGACCGCCTCGCTGTCGGGCCCGATCCCCGAGACCGTGAGCCGCGGCGCGCGCGTGGTCATGCCGCGCAGCGCAGCGAAGGCGTCAATGAGGTCGAGGGCCCCCTTGCGCGCATCGACGCGGCCATGAAAGAGGAGCTCGGGCCGCGCCGCGTCACGCAGCGCCCCGGCGAGGAACGGCGTGGGCGGCTGGAACCGCTGCGTGTCGACCGCGCCGGGGATGAACGTGAAGCGCCCCGGGGCGGTGCCGTTGTGCTCCTCGACCTCGGCGGCGAACGACGGCGACCCGATGAGCACCGCGCCCGCGTGGTCGAGAACGGCGCGCATCGCGCTGCGGTGGTGGGCGCAGCAGCTCCCTACCCAGTGGCCATCGCCCCCCTGGATCGACACCACGTTGGGGATGCCGAGCTTGCGGCTGGTCTCGAGCGCGGCGAGCCCGGGCGGATACCCGTACTGGGCATGGACGAGATCGAAGGGTCGCCGGGCGTGCTCGCGCAGGCCGATGCGCACCAGGGTCTCGATGTCGCGCTCGAAGTCGCCGCCCACGACCTCGCCGATCGACTCGGCGCCGATCACCGTCACCCCGGGGACGGCGATGGGGGGGCCGCCGCCGTAGACCGCGCGACCGAGCGCGTCCCCGCGGTACTGGGCGACCAGCGTGACCTCGATCGCGTGCTTGCAGAGCTCGCGCAGGAGGTTCAGCGCGTACACGCTCATCCCGGAGATCGTGGGGAAGAACCGCCGTGAGTAGAAGAGCACGCGGAGCGTCTTCATCGCGACGCCGCGCCCTCCGCGCGCTGCAGCCAGCGGATCGCCTCGGGGACGAGCACGTCGGCGCGGTGGCTATCGCGGGAGAGCTCGACGCAGACCAGGCCGTCGAAGGCGGTCTCGGCGAGCGCCTGCAAGACCGACGGGACGTCCATGTCGCCCTCCCCGAACCACCGGTGCTCGTGCACCCCACGCTTCATGTCCTCGATGGAGACCGTGCCCAGGTGGGGCCGCATCGCGCGCGCGATCCGCGCCGGCTCGCCCTCCTCGTTGGCGAGCACGTGCCCGGTGTCGAGCGCGAGGCGCAGCGACGGCATGGTCTCGCGCAGCGCGAGCCAGTCCGCCACCGACTCCACGAGCATCCCGGGCTCGGGCTCGAGCGCGGCGACCACGCCGACCTTTTCGGCGTGGCCGAGGACCCGCTCCAGGCCCTCGGCGAGGAAGCGCCGGGCATCCTCGCGCGGCACCTTCGCCACCCCCGACCAGAAGGACATCGCCTCGCCCCCGCAGCGCGCGCAGACGTCGAGCGCGCGCCTCAGGAACTCGACCCGCAGCCCGCGCCCCTGGGCGTCGGGATGGAGCAGCGTGGGCTCGTGCTTGTGCCGCGGGTCGAGGAGAAAGCGCGCGCCGGTCTCCACCACCAGCCCCAGCTCGAGGTCCTCGAGACGGCGCGCCAGCGCATCGAGGCGGACGCCGAAGTCGTCGGCGAAGGGATCGAAGTGCTGGTGATCGAGGGTGAGCGCGACCCCGGCGTAGCCCGAGTCGGCGATCAGCGAGAGCGCGTCATCGAGCCGGTGGTTGGCGATCCCGTTGGTGTTGTATGCGTAGCGCAGCATGTTCGGTCACCGGCCTTCGCGCGCGCGCATCTTGCCGACGGTGTGGCCGTTGGGCTCGCGGTAGAGCGCGTAGAGCCTGCCGACGACGCGCTCGATGGCCGCGGGATCGAGCCAGGCGTCGCCGCCCAGCGCGGCGCGGTCGGCCTCGGTGAGATGGATGGCGCGCGGGCGCGAACCGGCGGGCGGCGCGCCGATTCCCACGAGCCCGGCGAGCGCCGGCTCCTCGGCGGCGCGGCGGAGGAGTCGTTCGAGGTTGCGTCGCCCGATGCGGTTGTAGCTCATGGTCTCGACCTCGAGGCGCGGGCAGCACGCCTTGACGACGTGGAACTCGGCCCCCGGCGGCGTGAAGTCGAAGTAGAGGACCTCGCTCCCCTCGGCGCGGAGCCTCCGGTCGAGCAGGGCGAGCAGCGCCGGCGCCGAGCTCGTGTCCTCCGGGCTTGCGCTGGGAAGCGACGCGAACGCGCGGTGCGAGCGCTCGCGGAAGATCGGATCCACGACGACCTCGAAGTACTCTTTTCGCGTCATCCGCGCCCACGCCAGCACGCTCTCGAGCGCGCGCGATTCATCCCCGTGCAGCGGGTCGCTCTCGACGCGCGCGCAGTACTTCGCGGGGGCGACCCGCCGCATGTCGTCGAGCGTCCCGTGCATGAAGCGCTTGCGCGCGCGGCTGCTGACGAACTCGTTCAACGCCTTGCGGAGCGCGACCTCGCGGTCGGGATGCGCGGCCTCCCCGCACGCGCTGAGCGAGAGGTTGAAGGGCGCGCGCGCCAGCTCGCGGTCGTATCCGACGACGTAGACGACCGGCATCCCCAGCGTCACCTCCGCGAGCTTCGCGAAGATCTCGATGCCCGCCTCGTCGAGCGTACGCAGGAGCGCGCGCGTATCGGGATCGGTGACGTCGTCGAGCGTGAGGCGGACGCCGGCGTCGAGCGCGCGAAAGGTCACCGAATCGCCGTCGCGCTGGACCTGTTCGAGGACGCCATGGGCCAGCGCCTGCTCGAGCGAGCTGCCCGCCCCGAGGCCGTTGGTGATCGGCATGAAGAGCCGCTCTTCGGCGGGCACCTCGGCGGCGTCGGCGAGCCCGATCGCCGCGGCCTCCAGCGGCAGCCAGACCGACTCTCCGCTCGGCCATCGCTTGCCCATCGTCCACAGGCGCGGCGCCTCCGGATCGTAGGCCGCGCCTGCGTCGAGGCAGAGGGTGCGTGGGTCGATGGCGCCGGGAAGACTGGCAAACGACGCGCGGCGCTTGGGGAGCGCGCGGAGCGACACCGTCGCCCAGTGGTTCTCGAGCACCTCACCCCAGGCGCCCACGCGCGCCGCGAGCTCGGAGGAGCCGTAGCCGTAGCCGTCCGAGAAATCGCCGTCGGTGGCCCACACGAACACGCCCCAGAGCGGAATGCCCAGGCGGTCGAGCGCGTCGAGCCGGAACTCGTGGGCCTCGGCGACCGCTGCCCCGGCGGTGAAGAGCGCCAGCGTCTCCTCGAGCGAACGGCTGCCGGGGACTGCGCTTGCTTTGCTCGCGTGCGTCATGAAGGGGATCTCGGGCGCGAAAGGGGGAAGGGGGCGACCGAGGTTCGCGGGCGGGCCAGCTGCTCGTCGTAGAGGCGTACCGCGTCGCCGGTGGCGATCCCGGGGCCGTGCGCGAAGGGGGAGAAAGCCTGCGTGAAGTCGAGAGCGCCGATGACGCGGCGGTAGGTGCGGAGCTCCTCGTGGCTGAGGGGAATGCGCTTGTGAAACGCCTTGTGACAGGAGAGGCCCGTGATCGCGCCGTGCTCGCCGGTCTCGAACTTGAGCGCGTCTCCGCAGAAGAGCGCGCGGTGGCGCGCGTCGTGGAGGACCGCCTGTCCCTCGTAGTGTCCGCCGACGAGGTGGAGGGTGAGCCCTTCGCCGAGCAACAGGACGTCGTCGTACACGAAGTCGACGGCGAAGGCCTTGGTGAAGCGCACCGCGTCGCGCTGCATCACGACCTCGGGCGAGAAGTGACGCTGGAGCTGCCAGAGCGCGCCCATCCCGTGCGGATGCGAACAGGAGAGGGTCGCGATCCCCCCGAGCGAGCCGATGAACGCCAGGGCCTCCGCGGTGTACCAGCTGGCGGCCTCGAAGCCGACGTTACCGCCTGGCCGGACCAGGAGGTAGCCGCTCGAACCGATCCCTAGCGCCGGCTCGTTCGAGAACATCACGAGGTCCTCGTCCACGTGGCGCCAGACGGTGCGGACCGCCGCGCGCTCCTCGCGCTCGCGCATCTCGCCGGCGGTCGCGAAGCGATAGCCGTCCTCGGGGAGCGCGTTTCGTACGTCGGAGCAGACGAAGCACGCCGGCGGGCTCGCGAAGTGCTCCTGCCACCCGCCGCAGTTGTCGCAGAGCCAGTGGGCGAGCGTCAAGCGCCGCCTCGCGGGCCGAGGTCGAGGAGACGCGCGATGTGAAGGTCCCCCTCGGGCGAGAACGGAAATGGTCGCCCCTCGAGGAGGCAGCGCGCGAACGCGGTCACGCCCGCCTCGAACGGTGAGCGATCGTCCTCGGTGGCCACCTCGTGCTCGGTCGTGACCCCGCCTTCGGTGGTGACCCGCAGGCGGCCGCCGGCGACCTGGCCCATCGTATCGGTCGCGTGGGCCCTGGCGCGCGTGCCGAGGATCTCCAGCGTCCGGCGCGGAAAGGTCTCCGGGCAGTTGTAGGCGACGTTCATCGTGCAAAGCGTACCCGATCGCAGGCGCGCGATCGCCACCGCGCCGTCGTCGACGGGGTACTCGAAGACGCGGCGCTGCAGCAGCACGTGGAGCTCGGCGATCGGTTCGCCGAGCAGCATCTGGATCAGGTCGAGCCCGTGCGGCGCGAGATCGACGAAGGCGCCTCCCCCCGCGCGCACCGGGTCGACGCGCCAGTTGTCCTCCGCCCAGTCCGGGGGGAGCCAGCACGCGTAGTGGAGCCGTACGCAGGTGACCGTGCCGAGCGCGCCGTCGGCCACGAGGTCGCGGAGCAGGAGGTGCCGCGCCTGGAAACGTTGGTCGAAGGCGGTGGCGTACTGGACCCCGGCGCGCGCGCAGGCGACGACCATGGCCACGGCGTCGTCGTAGCGCGTCGCCATCGGCTTCTCGCACATCACGTGCTTGCCGGCGGCGGCGGCCGCTTCGGTGAGCGCGCGATGGCTGTCGTTGGGCGTGGCCACGTAGACCGCATCGAGACCGGGCGTGGCCAGGAACGCCTCGAGGTCCTGGGTGCGGAACAGGTCCTCGCCCGGGGCGATGGCCGATACGTTCGCCAGGCTCGCGTCGCAGCCCGCGACCAACCGGCCATTGCTCGAAGCGGCGATCCCGGGCGCGACGTAGTCTCGCGCGACCCAGCCGCACCCCACGATCCCCCAACCGATCACCCGCTCCGAGGTCACCATCGTGCAGGCAAATCGAGCAGCACGCGGCGGCGCGCGAGATCCGCGGCGCGCGCCGGGGTGAGCGGCGGCTCCTCGGCCTCGCGCGCCAGGTACCCCGAGGCTGCGCCGTACTCCTCGGCGTAACGCGCCGAGGGCCATGACGGCAAACGGCCCCCGCCGGCGAGGAGAGGGTTGAGCCGGAGCGCGGCCCCCGGCACCGGCTGCGTGAAATCGAGCCCCGAAGAGCCCGCGCCTCGTCTGCCCGCGATCCAGGAGACCGCCGCGCACCGCGCGAGCGCGGCGGGCGACTGCGCGACCGGCGGCCTCGCTTCGAGAAAGGCGCGCGTCAGCTCGGCGTCGTCGTAGAGGGTCGGCTCCTCCGCGCCCGCGGCGAGCGCGGAATACTGCGCGACGCTCCAGGGATCGCCCGAGGACAAGTTCTCCGCGTCGCGGTTGTGCGCATGACCGACCAGCACCGGGCCTGCGGAGATGCGGACCATCTCCGCGTGGACGTGCGCCTTGTCCGGAAGAAAGTAGAACGCGTCGTGGCAAAACACCAGCGACGCGCTCCCGTCTGCCAGCGGGATCCCCGAGGCCACATCGGCACAGACGAGCTGCGCCTGCTCGGCGACGAAGCGCCGCGCGAGCCACAGCTTGGAGAAGACGACATCCACGCCCACGGCGGCGATCCCCCGCTGCAGCGCCTCGCGCAGGTAGTGACCGATCCCGCACGCCACCTCGACGAAGATCCGCGGCGCCCCCGGCATCCCGCTCTGCAGGAGGCGCAGTCCACTCAGGTACGTGGGATCGCTCCAGCGGTAGGCGAAGTAGTCACCGACCGGACCGTAGGCGAGCAGGCTCATCGCTGCCCGGAGATCGAGGGTCTCGCTCGCGGCCGCCTCGCGGAGGTCGTCGGCGCGCGCGGCGGGCCCGGACGCCCAATCGTCCCGGTCGCCGAGCAGGCGCGCGAGCGCGGCGCGGGGCTCGCCGCGGTCGAGATCGCCGAGCGCGGCTTCGCGGAGCGCCTCACGCCCGCTGCGGAGGAAGGGAATCCCAGCGACGACGGGGTAGCGGACCGTGCCATCGGTCAAGGAGTGTTCGGTGTCGCGCCGCAGGTCCCGGCCGTCCGCGCCGCGGATCGCCAGCGCGGTGCGCCCGGTCTCCTCGCGGCCCTCGTCCTTCGTCATCCGAGGCCAGCCTCGGCGAGAACGGTCGCGTGAAAGGCCTGAATGGGCCCAGGGTGCACGAGCTCCATCTCCGACAGCGCATAGTCGAGCGTGAAGCCCGCGGCCCGCGCGTGCCAGCGCTGCTGCAGTACGCGGTCGATGACGTCGGCGGCATGAAAGGCCCGCGCGGTGGCGGTCTCGGCGAGCGCGACCTCGCGCGCGAGCCGCTGGGCTCTCGCGGCGAGCGGGGCGGAGAGCTCGGCGACCGCGCGCGCGCGAAACACCTCGACGATGGGGGCGAGCTGGGCGCCCAGCCGCTCTTCGCCGGCGAAGCCGCCATCGGGAAGGTACGCGTTGTGG
>JAYTBL010000750.1:0-3223 GCA_043736975.1 Polyangiaceae bacterium | reverse complement strand
CCTCGGCCCCGGCGCCGATCACGAAGGCGGCAGAGAAGGAGGACTCGTTCGGCGGTGGCAGCGCGGCCTCGCCGCGAGGCGGCGCCGTGGCCGCCGCGAAGCCCGCGCGCCGTCCGGCGGCCGAGCCGCCCGCGAACCAGCCGTCGCCTGCGGCCACGCGAGGGCCCGCGCCGCGGATGGCCGCTGCGCCCGCGGCCGCCCCGGCCGACCCGTCCTCGAGCGGGACGTCCTCCCGCAACGCCGAGGAGATGGCCCGCTCGCGTGATCTCCTCGAGAGCGTGCAGCGTGATTCGGACGGCGATCGCAACTTCGCGGAGCCCCCGCCGTCCCGGACGCGGCCTCGCTCGAGCGACGACGAGCGCCGCCAGCGCATCGCTGCCAGCGACGAGGCGCTCGAGCGAACGCCCGCGTACACCGGTCGCTTCAAGGAGATCATGGATCAGATCTCGGTGAAGGACGCGAAGGGCGCGCTCGGTGCGGCCAGCGCGTGGCGCAGCGAGGAGCCCGCGGACGTGATGGCGCTCATCGCGCTCGGGGAGAGCGCGGAGGCGCTCGGCGCGCGTCAGCTCGCGGCGCGCTCCTACGGCTCGATCGTCGACCTCTTCCCGAACCGCGCCGACCTGCGGCGCTTCGCCGGCGAGCGCCTCGAGCGCATCGGCGATGCGGGCGCGCTCGAGCTCGCCATCGATACGTTCGAGAAGGCGCGCGCCGATCGCCCCGATCATCCGGCGAGCCACCGCCTCCTCGCGATGGCGTACCTCCGCGCGAAGCAGCCGCAGAAGGCGTTCGAGGTCCTCGCCGCGGGCCTCCAACAGCGCTATCCGAGCAACCGCTTCCGCGGCGTCGACCGCATCCTGCGCGAGGACCTCGGGCTCGCCGCCGCCGCCTGGATCCACGTCGACCCCAAGCGCGAGGACGAGATCCGGCGCTCGCTCCTGGCGGCGGGCGGCGCGGAGGAGAGCGGCCCCTCGCTCCGCTTCGTGCTGGTGTGGGAGACCGACGCGAACGACGTCGACTTCCACATCTACGATGCCGACGGAAACCATGCATTCTACAGCCGTCTCGCGCTACCCACCGGCGGGCAGCTCTACGCCGACGTCACCACCGGCTACGGCCCCGAGTGCTTCACGGTGCGCGGCGGGAAGAAGGAGCGCGCTGGTCCCTACAAGCTGCAGGCGCACTACTACTCGCGCGGTCCGATGGGCTACGGGATGGGCAAGCTCCAGGTGGTCGAGCACGACGGCAAGGGCAACCTCACCTTCGAGGAGCGCCCGTTCGTGGTGATGAACGACCAGGCGTTCGTGGACCTCGGGTCGGCGGATTGACGACGGGGGAGGAGCTCGTGACGCAGCTCGTTCGGCTCGGCGTCGAGCCGGGCGGCGTGCTGCTCGTCCACACCTCGTTCCGTGCGGTGGCGCCGGTGGACGGCGGGCCGGAGGCGCTCAGCGATGCGCTGCTGCTCGCGGTGGGGCCGGAGGGGACGCTCGTGATGCCGACGATGACCGACGGCGAGACGATCTTCGACCCACGCACCACGCCCTCGGTGGGCATGGGGATCATCGCTGAGCTCTTCTGGCGGCGGCCCAGCGTGGTGCGCAGCACACATCCCGGCGGCTCGTTCGCCGCCGCGGGTCCACTCGCGGAGCGGATCTGCGCGCCGCAGCCGCTCTCGCCGCCGCACGGGCCCGAAAGCCCGCCGGGCCGCGTGCACGCGCTGGGCGGGCAGGTGCTGCTGCTGGGCGTCACGCACGGCGAGAGCACGACGTTGCACGTCGCGGAGAGCCTCGCGGGGGTGCCTTACGCGGTGGAGCACCCGTGCGTGGTGGAGATCGACGGTCGCCCGGTGCAGGTATCGATCGCCGAGACCGACCACTGCTGCCGTGGGTTCCACCAGCTCGATGGCTGGCTCACCGCGCGCGGCCTGCAGCGGGAGGGGCGCGTGGGCAGCGCGGCGGCGAAGCTCGTTCGCGCGCGGGATCTCGTGGCGGTGGCACTGGAGCACCTCGCCGTCGATCCATTGGTGTTCCTCTGCGCACCTGCCGCCGCGTGCGGCGAATGCGACGTGGCGCGCGCGAGCGTGTCGCCGTAGCGCCCAGCGGCGCACGTCATTCCTCCGGGTCGCCGTGAGCTCCGCTGAAGGCGCGGACGGTATCGCCAGGGCGCCCCGGGCTCGGCTCGGCTCGCCCCGACGCCACCGATCCGCTCGGCGGCACCTCGTGCGACCGCGAGGCCTACCGTGACCCACGCCACTCGGGATGATCGCCTTCGCGCAGCCCCCTCGAGCACGCCACGCGGACCGGCGTTTACAGCTTCGGCCCGTGCTTCTTCCGAGCTCCCCAGACCGAGAGGATGACGACTTCACCCTCGCGCACGGCGTAGAAGAGGTGGTTCTCCGTCCTGGGTAGGAGCACCCGTCGAACCGGCGCCCGGAACGTCGCCGCGTACGCCGTGCCGATGGTTGGCGATGATCGGATCCGCTCGATGACTGCGCGCATCTCCTCGTCGAAGAGATCGGGAGCGGCGCGCCGGTTCTTCTGCCACCAGGTCTTCTTTCGCTTCGCCTCCAGCAGAGCCCTCGGAGTGAGGCGAAAGTTCATCTGTGAGCGCGCAGCTCGGCGAGCGCCTGCTCGCCATCGATCAGTTCACCGCGTTCCATCTGCTCGATACTCTCCGCGATCGATTCATGCAGCGCAGCACGGTCGTCGTCATCGAGGTCGTCGTCACCCACGGGCACAAGCTCCACGACTTCGCCTTCGGGCAGATTCGTGGGCTCGTCTAGAACGAGACGACCGTTCCTGACATGGGCTCTGAGGGGCTGCTGCATCGTCTCGAAGTCTACTGCGCGGCCGGCCCTTCGTCGAAGGTCGAACGAATGCGCCTTCCGATTGCAGGAGCTTCACGGCGTAGCTGGACCGGAGGAGAGAGAGGTTCGACGAGATCGCTCGCGCGCGAGTTCTTCGAGAGGCTGACCCATGCTAACGATCGCCACCGACCGTAGGAAACGGTGCTTCGCGGCGGCGAGCAGCCGAGAAGTGGCGATGTCGGGCGCGGTCTCGTAGGCGATCGAGGACCGTGAAATGGATGAAGGCCCAGGAGCAGGATCCTGAGCCTTCGTGTCGCGCGTGGACGCTGACCGGGCGAACGTGCCCGAGAGCGGACGGGCGCTCTACCGCGACACCTTCGCGATCTACGGCGATCGGACCGCGCTCTACGACTTCGAGTG
>JAYTBL010000749.1:0-7961 GCA_043736975.1 Polyangiaceae bacterium | reverse complement strand
TCCTGACCGGGACTGACGCGCGTCCCCCCTCGATTATTTCTTCGATTTTTCGACGTACCGCATGCGCAGATCAAAGAGCACCTGGGCGAGGAGACGTTCTTCATCTCCCGTCAGGTTACCCTTGGTCTTCTCCTCTAGCAGCCCGAGGATGTCGACATTCTGCTTCGCGAGCCCGAGATCGACGTTCGTCGCGTTCGTGTCGGGATCCGGCACCTCACCGAGGTGCATCAGCGCGGAATGGCTGAGCGAAAGGATGAACGTCGCGAAATCGATGCTGGGGAGCGTCTCGTGCTCGCTCATGTCGCTCACTTCGCTCACTCGCGCGTGCTGGTGTCGGCGGCAGGCTCGGCGGTCTCGCCGTCGCCCTCGCCCTCGTCCTCGTCCTCGTCGTCGCCTTCATCGGCGCTGGTGTCGGCGACGTGCTCGACGATGGGCTGGAGCAGCGCGGGCTGCGACGTGGTGAACGACTCCGACTGATCCGCGAGGTCGGGCAAGCCGCCGAGATACTTCTCGACGTCCTTGTCGGTGACCGTGCCGGCCTTGAGGTTGCGGTCGCGCACTCGGACGTCGAACGTCCACGGATTCGTCTTCTGCGTCATGTGCCCCCGTCTAGCGCCGGCGACGACGGGCCGCAAGTGCTGGGTTTGCCGGCCGTTTCGGCGTCAGGACGGCTTCCTGGCCGCGGACTTCGGCGTGAGCTGGATCAGGTTGTCCCCGGCCCCGTGGGAGTGGCCGTGATCGTGCCCATCTCCATGATCATGCGAGTGATCATGGGTGGGGTCGTCGCAACCGCCGCCGTAGCCGGCCTCCTCGAAGCCGGCGGCCGCCTCCGCGATCTCCTCCTCCGAGGCGGCCGCGATCTCCTTCACCTTGACCGAGTAGCGGAGGGTCACGCCCGCGAGCGGATGGTTCGCATCGACCACGACCGTCTCGTCGCGGACCTCGACCACGCGCATCGGGACCTCGTCCCCATCGGGGGACTCGGCCACGACCTCGTCGCCCACGGTCACGTTCTTCGGGTCGGGAAAGTCCGTCTTGTCGATCTCGAGCACGAGCTCATCGTCGCGGTCGCCGAAGCCCTCGGCGGGAGTGACCGTGACGTCCTTGCTCGTGCCCTTCTCGAGCCCCGCGAGCGCCGCCTCGAGCCCCGGCACGAGCATGCCGTAGCCGTGCACGTAGACGATGGGCTCGCCGTCCTCGGCGTCGCTCGAGTCGAGGACCTCCCCTGCGTCGTCGCGGAGCGTGTACTCGAGGACCACGCGGGCATTCGGCTGGATCGAATTCATGTCTTTCCCTCGCTTCGCTCAGTCGAACCGAGTTGGCTCCGCCTCTCTACTACACTGCCTCGGGTCCGGCGATATGGCCGGCGATGGCGCTCGCGGCGATCACCAGCGGGCTCGCGAGGTAGACCTTGCCGGGACCGCTGCGGCCCGGGAAATTACGATTGATCGCGCTGACCGTGACCTGATCCGGGGAGTCGCTGACGCCCGGGCCCGCCTTGATGCACGCGCCGCACGAGGGGTCGACGAGCTCAGCGCCGGCCGCCGCGAAGACCTCGAGGTAGCCCTTCTTCTCTGCGTAACGACGGATGTCCTGCGAGCCGAACTGGATGTAGAGGTGCACGCCTTTGGCCACCTTCTTCCCCTTCTTCACGGCGGCCGCGAGGACCGATGCGTACATGTCCATGTCGGCCTTCTTACCGCCGGTGCACGAGCCGCCGTACGCGATGTCGATCTTCACATGCTCGCCGCCGGACGCGGCCGCGAGATCCTTGAGCGGGATGCCGTTGCGCGGATCGCCGGGCGTCGCGACCATCGGCTCGATCGCCGAGAGGTCGATGTCGAACGTCGCGAGGTATTCCGCGCCGGGGTCGGCCTTCACGATGCGCCAGCGCACGTCGTCCGGGTCGAGGCCGCGCTGGTTCGCGAGGTAATCCACCACCACCTCGTCGGCCTCGATGATGCCGGTGAAGCCACCCGCCTCGACCGCCATGTTGGTGAGGGTCGCGCGCTCGTCGAGGGACATGCTCGTGATGCCCTCGCCCGCGAACTCGAGCACCTTGCCGATGCCCTTGCCGGTCTTGAAGAACTCCGAGCTCAGGATGTGGAGCATCACGTCCTTCGCGCAGACGCCAGGCGCGAGCGCGCCGTGGAGGACGAAGCGCGCGGTCTCGGGGACCGTGACGCGGATGTCCTTCGTGTACCAGGCGTTCGCCATGTCGGTGGAGCCCACGCCGAACGCGAAGCAGCCGAGGGCGCCGGCCATGCAAGTGTGCGAGTCGGTGCCGGCGACGAGCTGACCAGGCAGCGCGATCTCCTCGATCACTTTGTTGTGGCAGATGGCCTCGGAGCCGACGAGCTTTCCGTCGCGACGCACCTCGCCGTAGAGCTTGATGCTCTGCTTCTTGGTGAAGTCCTCCTGCACGGTGGCGAGCTTCTCGGCCTGCTCCTTGAGCCCCATGTCGCGATGGGCCTTGGGCATCACGAGATCGAGGAACGTGAGGTGATCGCGGAAGGCCCAGACGGACGCGGGATCGGTGACCTTCGCGTCCTTCCCCATCTCGGCGGAGAAGAGCGCCTCGGCCATCGGCGTGACGTACTCGTGCGAGAAGCGGACGTCGGTGCGGGCGAAGAAGGCGTCGCCCGGCATCACCGCGGGAACGCCGGTCTTGCCGGTGCGCGCATCGGTGATGACGTGCGCGGCGAGGATCTTCTCGCACAGCGTCATCGGGCGCGTTGCGGTGGTGATGGAGGGCGGCGTGGTTTCGCCCTTCAGCCGCGCGCGGTTGTAGGCGAAGAGGCCTCCGTGCTCGACGATCGACGCGCTGATGGGATCGAGGCCCTTCGTGAACTCCGAGATGGCGATCGATTCGCCCTTCTCGATGCGCTCGATCAGCCCGAAGTCGGTCGACGTGAGCAGCCCGATGTTCTGCGAGTTCTGCTTGTAGATCTTCTCGATGCTCTTCGCGATGACGAGCTGGACGCCCGACTTCAGCTCGCTGTACGGCGCGGTCTCACGGCTCGAGCCGCAGCCCTTCGAGATGCCGCTCACGATGACGCCGAAGCCGCCGGACTTGATCGCGTCCTTGGCGACCTTGCCGCCGCGCAGGCCGACCAGGCAGTACCGCGCGAGCGTCTCGTCGTAGTAGTAGCAAACCCAGCCGGGGGTGAGCTCGTCGGTCGAGATGTTCGAGAGCAGCGGGCGCTCTGCGTCGAACGCGAGGTCCTCTCCGCTGAGCTGTCTCTCGAGCAGCGCGGAGTCCTCCGTGATGTAGAGGATTCTTCCCTGGATACGGACTGAGCGGGCCGGCGTGTCCATCGGATTCATCATTAGCACGGCTGGCGATCGGAACCGATGGCGCCCGCGCGCTGCTTCGGGCTAAACCCGCGACGTGGCGAACCTCGGCCGCATCTGCGTGGTGACGACGAGCTACCCGTCCGATGACGGGGACCCTTCCGGTCATTTCGTGAAGGCGGAGGTCACCGAGCTCGAGCGGGCCGGACACGCCGTGACCGTCGTGACGCCTCGCGCCGGCGGGGCCTTCGGTTGGCCTGGTGCGGCGAGCCGCCTGAAGCAGCGGCCGTGGCGCGCCGTGGAGGCGATGGGCTGGATCTTGCGCGCTGCGTCGAGGGTCCATGACGCGCGGCCCTCGAAGATCATCGCGCACTGGAGTGTCCCCTGCGCGTGGCCGGTCGTGACGATCGGCGCGCTCGATCACGTGCCGCTGGAGATCGTCTCGCATGGCGGGGACGTGCGCCTCCTCGGAGGGCTCCCCGAAGGACTGCGCCTGCGGCTCGTGGGCAAGCTCCTGGGGCGCGTCACCACCTGGCGTTTCGTCTCGCAGTCGCTCCTCGACCAGCTCGCCCGCGCCGTGCCGAGCCAAGCGGCCCTGCTCCGGCAGCGCGCGGTCATCGCGCCGAGCCCGCTCGGCATGCTCGATGTGCGCGAGGCGGTGAAGGTCAGGAAGAGCACGCTCGGGGATCGCCCGCTCTACGTGTGCGCGGGTCGCCTCGTGGCGAGCAAGCGCGTCGACCGGGTCATCGACTACGTCGCGGGGCACCGCGCCGGTCAGCCGATCCTGATCGTGATCGGCGACGGGCCGGAGCGCGCACGCCTCGAGAAGCTCGCGCATCGCTGGGGCATGGATGTCCGCTTCCTCGGCAACCGGCCCCGCCGCGAGACGCTCACATGGATCGGCGCGGCCGACGAGCTGGTGCACGCCTCGATCGCCGAAGGGATGTCGACGGTGGTGCGCGAGGCCGAGCTCCTCGGCGTGAAGATCACGATGCTGTGAGCGCGTCGACCTCGTCGACCACCGCATTCAGCAGAGCCTGCACGAGCTTTCGCCCCTTCTCGCGGGTCGCGAGCGTGGGATCGCCCCACGTGCCGGTCGGCGAGTACGTGCCCTCGCCCTTCGGGTCGCGCGTGAGCTTGCCCTTGCCGCCCGGCGTATAGTCCTTCTTCGCCTTGCTCATGTCGACGCGGTCGGGCGCGAGGACCAGCATGATCGAGGTCTCGATCTCGTCGGCGTGCGTCCCGCCCTCCTGCTCGGCGATCGACTTCTCCACCGGCCCGAGGACCGCGAGCACATCGGTGTACTTGAGGAGGATGCCCTCCTTCGCCAGCTCCTCGGCCGCGGGACGGAGGGCACGCACCGTCGAGACGCCGGTGTTGAGGGCATAGAAGCGGCGCGGGCCGTGCGCCGCGAGCGAGCGGACGACGTCGATCGTGAGGTCGCGGGCGGTCTCGAGGCGGAGCGTCGTCGAGCCGGGGTACTCCACGAAGGCCGGGTAGAAGTGGTACGTGAGCGTCGGCGCGATGACGACGTCGCGCACCTCGCAGAGGAGGCGCGCGTACCCGTCGGCGAGGCGCTCGTCGTTGTCGAGGCGGAGGTGCGGTCCGTGCTCCTTCGCGGACGCGCCGATGGGGATCACCACCACCGTGTCAGGGCCGAGCACGCGCTCCGCGTCGAGCCACGTGAGGTCGCGGAGGAAGACGCCAGGCATGCTTGCGACTGCAACACGAGGACGCGGAGTGAGCAACCCCCGCGCCCTGCCTCACCTCTCGTCGTGCGGAAGGAGGACGCGAGGCCGGTGCCCTCGCCTACACAAAAGCGAAGGAGACCGGGCGTTGATCGGCGCGCGGTCTCCTTCTCGAGTCTCGAAGCTGTGAGCTGTCAGCCGTGGGCTGTCAGCTTCCTCCCTTGCGCTGGAACGCGGGGACGTCCCAGTCGGTGTCGAACGCGGGGAAGTTCGACGACGCGCGTTCGCGCGCCGGGATGCGCGTGCTCGCCGGGACCACGCGGGCCTCCGAAGGCGCCGGGATGCGGCGGCTCGAGAACGCGGGCGCGGCCTCGCTCGTGCGCGTCGACGCCTGCGGCTGCTGCTGGAACGTCGGCTGCTGCTGGAACACCGGGCGCTGCGACGCGTGGCCAGGGTGCTGGTGCGCCTGCTGCGCCTGCTGCGGGATGTACTGCATCGAGGGGACCGTCTGCGGGCCAGCCGGGAGCGAGAGGCGCGTGCCCTCGCCCATCGCCGCCATGCGCTCGATGGTGTCGAAGCCGGTCGCGATGACCGTGACCTTGACGTTCTCGCCGAGGGCCTCGTCGATGCTCGCGCCGAAGATAATGTTCGCGTCCTCGTGCGCCTGCTCCTGGACGAGGCTCGCCGCCTCCTGGATCTCACGCATCTTGAGGTCGGGGCCACCCACGATGTTGATGAGCACACCGGTCGCGCCGTCGACGGAGATGTCGTCGAGGAGCGGCGAGCTGATGGCCATCTCGGCCGCGAGGCGCGCCCGGTTGTTGCCCTTGGCGATGCCCGTGCCCATGAGCGCGCGGCCCATGCTGTTCATGACCGTCTTCACGTCGGCGAAGTCGACGTTGACGATGCCGTTCTGCGTGATGAGGTCGCTGATGCCCTTCACCGCCTGGAACAGGACCTCGTCCGCCTTGCGGAACGCGTCGATGAAGGAGAGGTCTTCCTCGCCGAGCATGAGGAGCTTCTGGTTGGGGATGGTGATGAGCGTGTCGACGTTCTCGGTGAGCTGCGCGAGGCCGATCTCGGCGCGGCGCGAGCGCTGACGGCCCTCGAAGAGGAAGGGCTTGGTGACGACGCCGACCGTCAAGGCGCCCTCTTCACGCGCGAGCTGCGCGATGACCGGCGCCGCGCCGGTGCCGGTGCCGCCACCCATGCCGGCGCAGATGAAGACCATGTCGGCGCCGGAGATGAGCTCCTTGATGCGCTGGTGGTCCTCCATCGCCGCCTTGCGGCCGCGCTCCGGGTCGGCGCCGGCGCCGAGGCCGCGCGTGATCGCGCCGCCGATGTTCAGCTTGGTGGGGGCCGCGTTGCCGTTGAGGGCCTGCGCGTCGGTGTTCACCACGATGAACTCCACGCCCTCGAGGCCGAAGTTGATCATGGTATTGACCGCGTTGCCGCCGGAGCCGCCGCAGCCGATCACCTTGATGCGCGCCTGGTATTCCTGCTGCTCGTCCGCGAACTCGATCGAAAACGTCATGATCCTAATTCTCCCGGGGATTCAGTGCGATGGAGAGCTCGCGATCGCGAGCGAATCCGCTGTACCGAGGCGCCTCTTCCTCGATATGGCGGTGTAGACAGAATGGGTATTGTCGTGACTCGTGACTCGTGACTCGTGACTCGTGATCAGAAAGCGGCCTTCAGCCACTCCCACAGCTTCGACTGGGACTTCGGCAGCTCTTCCGGCCGCTCCTCCTCCGTCTTTTTCACGGCGGCGGCCGTCATGCGCATCATCGAGTGTGCGGGGGTGGCGGCGCGCGCGTGCGCGTCGGCGATGGCCTGCGCTCCGTACTTCACCAGGCCGACGCCGGTGGCGTACTGCGGACCGTGCACGAGCTGCGTGATGCCGCGCACGCCCGTGGGGAAGCCGATGCGGACCGGCATCCCCAGGATCTCCTCGGCGATCTCCTGCGTGCCCTCGAGGAGGACCGCGCCGCCGGTGAGGACGACGCCCGCCGAGATCTGCTCGAGCAGGCCGGTGTCCTCGATGCGCTTGCGGACCACCGCGAAGATCTCCTCGACGCGCGGCTCGATGATGTCCGAGAGCACGCGCCGCGGGGTGCGGCGAGGCTTCTGGCCGCCGACGCCGGGGACCTCGATGTCCTCGTCCTCGCCGACCATGCGCGCGAGCGCGCAGCCGCACAGGCGCTTCAGCCGATCGGCCTCGGCCATGGGCGTCCGGAGGCCCGCCGCGATGTCGTTCGTGATGTTGTTGCCGCCGACCGGGATGACGCTCGCGTGGGCGATACCGCCGTCGACGTAGATCAGGAGGTCAGTGGTGCCCCCGCCGATGTCCACGACCGCGACGCCGATCTCGCGCTCGTCGTCGGAGAGGACCGCCTCGGCGCTCGCGAGCGGCTCGAGGACCACGTCGGCGACGACGAGGCCACAACGCTCGGCGCAGCGAATGACGTTCTGGACGCAGCTCGTGGCGGCGGTGACGAGGTTCACCTTGGCACCGAGGCGCACGCCGCTCATCCCGATGGGGTCGCGGATGCCGTCCTGGATGTCGACGACGTATTCGCGAGGGAGCACGTGGAGAATCTGGCGGTCGGCGTCGACCGGGATGGCGCGGGCGCCCTCGAGGACGCGCTCGACGTCGGCCCGGGTCACCTCGCCGCCAGCGATGGCCGCGACGCCGTCCGAGCTCTGCGACCGGATGTGGCTACCGGCCACGCCGGCGTAGACCGTGCGTATCTCGACGCCGGCCATCGTCTGGGCCGCCTCGATGGCGTCCTTGATCGATCGGACGGTCCAGTCGATGTTGCTCACGATCCCTTTGCGGAGCCCGCGGCACGGGACTGACCCGACCCCGAGGATCGTGATTCCGTCTTCGGCGATCTCTCCGACGACGGCACACACCTTTGTGGTGCCGATATCGAGGCCGACGACGATCTCACCTTGCGAAGCCATCGTGCTCATCTC
>JAYTBL010000748.1:0-7981 GCA_043736975.1 Polyangiaceae bacterium | reverse complement strand
CGAAGCCGGCGATGCCGGTGGCCTTCACGCCGGCGATCGTCGCGGGGCTGGTCACGGTGATGCTCGAGACGCTCGAGCCCGAGAACACGTACATCTGGATGCGGGGAGGCGAGCCGTCGGCGGGCACGGTGGCGTTCGCGTTGTTGCGGCCACCGTAGTCCTGAGACTCGACCTTCAGCGCGTCGCGGCCGAGGCCGCCGCGGCCGAAATTGTCGTTCTGGTGGTTGCCCGAAGCCTCGTCGTAGCCGAGGTCGTAGTACCAGTCGTGCAGGAAGTTCGTGACGTAGAAGAGGTGCGCGACCGAGCCGCCGATGTTGTTCGCGGTCGCGCCGGGCGAGACCTGCGGGTCGTAAGGGTAGTCGAAGAGCTTCGGGCCAGTGACGATCAGGTAGTCGTCGCCGCCGATGCCGTCGGGCGCGCCCAGATCGGCGTACGCGCGCACGTTGTTGCCAAGCGTGTTCGTGGCGCCGGTGGGGAGCCAAGGGTCGTTCCTGGAAAACGGGTAGTTCTGGAGGGTGACGAGATCCATCTTGCCGAACGTCGGCTTGAAGCGGCTCGGGGTGCCCGTGGGATGCGGCGCGTCGCCGTTGCCCTGCGGGCCGTCGAACGGGAGCTTCGTCGTGGGATCGGCGTACACGCGGTAGCCGAAGGCCTCGTGCCGCACGAGATCGTTGGTCAGGAGCACGTGCCCGTCGGCCGCGCAGACCACGAACGACAGCGCCGGACCGCGCGTGACCTGGAGCTCGACGTAGTACGCGGGGACCACGCCCGCGCCCTGCGGGTAGAGGACCTTCTTCACGCGCGCTGGCGTGGAGAGGCCGGGCGCGGTGAAGTGCTCGTAGTCGCCCTCGGTCCCCGCGCTGCGGAAGGCCGCGGCGCCCCGATCGAGGGCCGCGTACGCGTCTGCTGCGGCCTGGGCCGTGGTCCGCACGAACGGGCGATCGGCGCCCGCCAGCGACGAGGCGAGGTAGCCCGACGCCGAGACGGGATCGAACGAACGGGTCAGCGCGATCGCGAGACCGCCGCGGAAGACCTCGATGCCGCGCTGGGCGTCGCGCTGCTTGAAGCGCGCCACCACGGGACCCACGGTCGATGCGTCGACGGTGAGCGCGTCGGTCGAGGCGAGCGCGCGATCGTCGAGCGCGAACGCGGCGCGGAGGTTCTGCAGCGTGGTACGCGCCGCCTCCTCGGCCGTGGCGAAGTGCAGGCGCTCGTCGGCCTTCGCGAGCCACACGAAGCTCGGTGCGCTCGCGCCGGCGCGAGAATCGCGGTGCGTCACGAACGCGTGGATCTTCGCGTCGGGCGCGGCGGACGCGGACACGGGCGCGACCTCCCGGCGATCCGAGGAGCAGGAGGCTACGAGGAGGAGCAGGGCGCTCCCGATGGCAGCGCGGAACGAGCGTACAATCATGGCGGTAGCACGCCCGTTTCCCACTCCTGCGGCGCAGTGTCCAGCGCGGCGGTCCCCTCTCGACAGAGCGCGAGTCCGCTGCGGTTCTTTGCTACGGTCGAGCGCGCACGTCCGATGCCCCCTCCACCGACCTCGCCTCCGCGCTGAAGAAGAGCGAAGCGCGCTCTCGCTTCCTCGCCGAGACCATCCCCGTCCAGGTCTGGACCTCGCGGCCGAACGGGATGCTCGACTACGTCAGCTCGTTCTACGGGCTCCCGCGCTGACGGATCAGACCCTCCTGCATGACCGACGCCACGAGGCGGCCGTCGCGCGTGAAGATGCGGCCGCGCGCGAGGCCTCGGGCGCCGTGCGCGGCGGGGCTGTCGAGGACGTAGAGCAGCCACTCGTCGACGCGGAAGCGCTGGTGGAACCACATCACGTGATCGAGGCTGGCGATCTGCAGGCCCGACGAGATCCACGTGAGCCCGTGCGGTAGCAGCGCAGTGGTGATCAGCGAGTGGTCCGATGCATAGGCAAGTAGATACCGATGGAGCGCGGGATCGTCGGGCAGGCGGCCCACGGTCTTGAACCAGACCATCCGGGAGGGCGGCCGCGGCGCGGGATGGAACGCGTCGTCCTGAGGGCCGACCGGGCGCAGCTCGAACGGGCGCTCCGCCGTGGCGCGCTCGCGGATCCCCTTCGGGAGCTTGTGGGCGTAGGGCTTCGCGCGCTCCTGCTCGGTGGCGCACGACGCGGGATCGGGCGCCTCCGGCATCGCGTCCTGGTGCTCGAGCCCCGGTTCCTCCACCTGGAAAGACGCCGCGAGGTTGAAGATCGCGTGGCCGTTCTGGATCGCGACCACGCGGCGCGTGGTGAACGAGCCGCCGTCCCGGATGCGGTCGACGTCGTAGACGATGGGCCGCTTCACGTCCCCCGAACGGAGGAAGTAGGCGTGGAGGGAGTGAGCGTGGCGCTCGGGAGGGACGGTCTGCACGGCGGCAGAGAGCGCCTGACCGAGGACCTGGCCGCCGAACACCGCACCCCACCCGAGATCCTGGCTCTGGCCGCGGAACAGGTTCTCTTCGATGCGCTCCAGCGCGAGTAGCTCGACGAGTTCGCCTAGGACGTTCTTGGTCATGAGGGGCGCCCGATTCTACCCTTTTTGGTCGCGGGTCTCGTAGGCTGGCGCGTGCGATGACGAACTTTCAGATCTTCATGATCGCGGCGACAATCCTGCTGGGCGCGCTGTACATCTGGAGGTCGCGCAGCGCCGACGACCAGCCCGCCGCCAAGCCTCTCCCGGACGCCGAGCCGAAGGCCACGCCGGAGGCGGTCGAGGCGAAGAAGGACGCGGAGGACGACGACGACGCGACGGACGCGAAGGCCGACGCGGACGACGCAGCGGAAGCGAAGACCGCGAAGGCCAAGGCGGACGCAGAAGCGCGGGCCGCGGAAGCCAAGGCGGAAGCCAAGGCGGAAGCGGAAGCGGAAGCGGAGGCGAAGGCCGCGGAAGCCAAGGCGGAGCCCATCAAGACGCCGGTCGCCGAGAGCTTCTCGATGCCCGCCGCCGTCAAGGCCACGCCCGTCACGCGGCCGTCGACGCCCGCGGCCAAGGCTGCCGAGCCCGCGAAGGCGAGCGTCCCGATCATGAATTCCGCCGCGCCTGCCGCGCCCGCCGCCGCGAAGCCGCCGCCGCCCAGGGTCCCCGAGGAGTCGAAGACCACCACGCCCTACTCGCGCGTGCCGGAGGCGAAGCCGCTCGCGGTCACGCAGCCGCCGCCCCCGGACGTCCCGAAGCCCGAGCCGAAGCCCGCACCCGTCGCGAACGCACCCGCGCCCGCCGCGAAGAAGGACGAGTTCGATGTCCGCCTCGAGGAGCTCGACGGCAAGCCGAAGACGGCGACTCCCGCGGTCGCGAAGTCCGCGCCAGCGCCAGCGCCCGTCCCCGCGGCGGTCGCCAAGCCGGCGTCCGTCCCCGAGCCCCTCCCCGAGCCCAAGCCGGCGTCCGTCCCCGAGCCCAAGCCCGCATCGGCGCCTGCGCCCGTCGCCACAGCTGCGGTCGTCGCTCCTGCTGCCGTTCCCGCCACATTCCCCGGTCGTCCGGCGCCCTCGCCCGAGACCGCGGAGCTCGAGAGGACCGAGCCGGAGCACGCGAAGGCGCGGCGCTTCGCGCGCGTCGCGGTCAGCGAGATCAAGCTCTATCACGAGGAAGAAGTGAAGGCGGGCCGCGCCGCGAAGGACCTCTGGAAGCGCCTCAATCAAGACATCATGATGTCGATCCAGACGTACGAGAAGCGCGTCCCGCAAGAGGTCCGCGATCGCTTCGACTACCTCTATGACGAGCTCGTCCGCCAGCTCGCGGAGGGCAAGGCCGAGGTCCTCGGCCCCGACGCGCCGACCTCCACGGCGAAGGCGGCCCCTCTCAAGAAGTAGCGCACACGTCGTGGTCGTGGTCGTGAACCGCGCTACCGCGGGAGCGAGCCGCGCAGGAGGGTCACCTCCAGCGAAGACGTCCGGTACACGCGGTGCGTCGCCGCGCGGAAGTCCGCCTCCGTGGCCTTCGCGATGTCAGGCAGGAACGTCTGCGGGTTGCGGTCCACGAGCGGGAACCAGGAGCTCTGCACCTGGACGAGGATGCGGTGCCCCGCGCGGAACGTGTGCGCGACGTCGGGCAGCGTGAAGCGCACCAGCGCCGCCTTGCCGGGCTCGAACGGCACCGGATTCTCGAAGCCGTCGCGGAACTTCCCGCGCATCACCTCCGCGCGCACCAGCTGCTGGTAGCCTCCAAGGTGCACGCCGGTCGGGTTCGGATCGGGGTCGGCGACGTCCTGCGGGTAGGCATCGACGAGCTTCACCACGAAGTCGGCGTCGGTCCCCGTCGTCGAGACCCAGAGCTTCGCCTCGAGCGGCCCCGCCAGCGCGACGTCCGCCAGGAGCTCACTGCTCGTGAAGGTGAGGACGTCCGGACGGCGCGTCGCGAAGCGCTGGTCGTCGGTCATGTAGTCTGCATCGATCGCCGGCCCGGTCCGCGCGCGGTAAGGGACCGGCCGCGCCGGATCGCTCACGTACGCGTCGAAGCCCTCCTCGGCGGCCGCGACCGCGCCCAGCTTCCCGCCGGACTGGAAGTAGAGCAGCGCCTTCCTCGCCTCCCGCGGCGGCCACGCGCTGAAGCGCTGCCACACGTTCGTGCCGGTCTCGAAGACGAACGCCTCGACGCCGCCCAGCCCCTTGCCCTTACCCTTCAGGTGCTGCTGGAAGAACGGCAGCTCGATCTCCTCGCGATAGTAGAGCGAGGTCTTCTGGCCGAAGGTGACGTCGCCGAGGCGATCGCCGTCGGTGCGGTTCCAGCCGCCGTGGCGCCACGGGCCCATCACCAGCGCGTTCTCCGCGCCCGGGCTCTGCTTCTCGAACGCGCGGTAGGTCTCGAGCGCGCCGAAGCAGTTCTCGGCGTCGAAGAAGCCGCCTACCGTGAGGACCGCGGGCTTCACGTTGCGGTAGAGCGGCCGCGGATCGCGGGCCTTCCACCACGCGTCGCGGTTGGGATGGGCGAGGATCTCGTTCCAGAACGGGATGCCATTCTCGAGGTACTTCTTGTTCGCGTTCTCGAGCGGCCCCATCGCCAGGAAGTAGTCGTAGACGTCGGCGACGTCGTGCTCGAAGCCCCAGGCCTTCTTGGTCGTGGGCTTGGGCCGCGGCTTGCCGAAGCTCGCGTAGAAGTCGAACGCGTCGGCGAGGAAGAGCGCGCCGTTGTGGTGGAAGTCGTCCCCCATGAACCAGTCGGTCACGGGCGCCTGTGGTGACACCGCCTTGAGCGCGGGGTGCGCGTCGACCGCCGCCTGTGCCGCGTAGAAGCCGGGATACGAGATCCCCCAGGAGCCGACCCGCCCGTTGTTCGAGGGCACGTTCTTCACCAGCCAGTCGATGGTGTCGTAGGCGTCGGTGCTCTCGTCGATGTCGCCCTTCTTCGCCGCGTGCGGCCGGACGTCGACGAACGTGCCCTCCGACAGCAGCGCCCCACGCACGTCCTGGTGCACGAAGATGAAGCCATCGCGCACGAACGCCGCCGACGGCGCGAAGCGCTTGAGTCCGCGCCCGTTCTTGTCGCCCGGGTAGTTGTCGACCCCGTACGGCGCCACGCCGTACGGGGTACGCATCAGCATGATGGGATAGGTGCGAGCTACATCCTTCGGCACGTAGGCGCTGGTGAACAGCTTGGTGCCGTCGCGCATCGGGATGCGGTATTCGAACTTCGTGTAGTACTCACGGGTCGCGCGCGCCTCCGCGGCGTCGTCCACGAGCGGCTCACGGATCAGCGGCGCGCCGTCGTCCGCCTTCTCGACGCGCCGCGGCTCGGCGACCGCGGGCGGCGAGCGGAAGCCGCAGGCGACGCTCGCGAAGCAGACCGCGAACAGGACAGGCAAGGGGGTGCGCATCGCCGGTGATGAATAGGCTGCGTCGCCGGCCGCGACAAGGCCACGCGGTCCTCTCCTGGGAGGGTCAGTGCGGCTCGGCGCTGGCCGTGCTCCTCGCGCGGCCCTCGCCGAAGAGCTGCAGCGCCGCGGCCGCCTCGTCCTTCATCCACGAGTCGAGGCGGAAGAGGCGCACGGTGGTCACGCCATCCTCGAACTTCACGCCCGCCGAGAGGGGGCCCTTCGCCACCGTCACCGCGCCGCGCACGCGCTCGCCGGCCGCGACATAGTTGCCGGCCAGCTGCACGTCGTCACCGCGCACGCGGGCGCCGAGGATGGCGGCGCGTCCGGCCTCCACCGCGATCCGCGCCTGGCCGTCGAGGTGCGGCGCCTTCAGCAGGCCCACCACGAACGTGGGCAGGCTGTTCTGGAGCGTGAGCGCGAGGATCGGCTGCGCGTCGTCGAAGTGCAGCTGCACCAGGCCGTCGAAGGCCGGCGCCTCGGTCACGCGCAGCGCGCCGCCGAGGAGCGTGACCTCCCCGCCCCAGCCGTTGACCTTCGCGTTCGAACCGGCGGTGCGTACGTTCTTCAAGGTCACCGTCGCCCCCGAGACGTCGAGCCCGCTCTCGCCCTCGGCGTAGCCGTGGACGGGGACCACGACCCGAAAGTCCCCGACCAGATGCGTGGTGCGCATGCGGAGGCCCGCCTCCTCGAGATCGACGACCGCGCTGCCCGAGGCGGTGCGGTCCGAGGGCTTCACGACGACATCCATGGCGGCGCGCGCCTTGCCCGACTCGATCGCGAACGCGAACGGGTCGCCGGGGACCAGCATGCCGAGCGGCCGCACGTCAGCCATCTGCGCCTCCTCGAGCACGACGTGGTAGCTGACGCCCTTCAGTGAAGGGTGCTTCGGGTCGAGCTGCTCCGCCATCGCAGTGAGCGCCAGGCGCTTCGCGACGAGGTCGGGCGGCGCTGAAGAAGCGCCGGGCTTCGCCTCGCCGATGCGCATCGCGACGTCCCCGAAGACCAGCTCGGAGCGCTTCACGCGCAGCGTGCTCGCGTCGGTCCGCCAGTCCACGATCTCGACGATCGCCGCGAGGTCCCCGCGGACCGCCACCTTCTTGCCGCGCGCCCCCAGGCCGTGCCCGCCGAGCGTCGCCGTCGCGCGACCCACATGGTCGACCATCGCGGCGTCGAGGTGCGCGGTCAGGCGCGCGTCGCCGGGCGTGGTGTCGAAGAAGAGATCGCTGTCATCGGGCAGGAACGTGTTCAGCGCGATGGGGTCGTTCACCCGCGCACCCACGATTGCCGCCTTCACCGTGAGCCGCGCCAGCGGGTCGGCGATCACCAGCCGCGTACTCGCCGCGGAGGCGAAGGCGCGCGGCACCTCGAGCAGGGTGTCCTTGCCCCGCGTCATCGCGGCGTTCGAGACCAAGAGGCTCACCTCGTCGACCACGAGATCGCCGCGATCGAACGACCAGTCGTGGACGCGTGCCGCCGCGCGGAGATCGGCGCGTGCGGTGAGGTCCTTCTTCATCAGGCCCAGGCGCGCCGCGTTCACGTGCGCGCTTCCGCGCGCTACCGAGCGCTCGACCACGACCTCGGCGCGCGCATCGAAGCTCGCGCGACCATGCGCGAGCCGCAGACCACTCTCCCGCGGCAGATAGTGACCGACCAGCGCTTCGTCGAGGACCGCGAGGCGCGGGGCCTCGACCTGCGCGGTGAACGTGCGCAGCGGCTCCGCGAGGTCGAGGCTGTCGCACCCCACGCTGACCGCGAGCGCGGAGACCTCTACGGCTGGGCGATCCTGGGCGGTCCGGCGCGCGACCGAGCCGGTCATCACCGCCAGCCTGGCGGACGCACCGTCCAGGTAGCCGAGCTCCCAGCGCCAGGAGTCGACCGCGGCCGTGGCCGTGGCCTCGGCGCGCACGCGCGCCGGTCCGGCGTGCAGATCGAGAGCGCCGGCATCGACCCAGGCCCGCACCTTGGCGCGCCGTTCGGCGTACCAGAGCTCGCCCTTCGCGCGCACGCGGAGCTTGCCGCCGCCCACCGCGAACGCGCGGCGCTTGTCCTGCGGCAGGTAGCGCTGGGCGCGCCGGAGATCGGCGATCTCGGCGTCGGGCAGGCTCGCCGTGACATGGAGATCTCCGAGCGGATCCGCGAGGTCGAGCGCCCGCGCCTC
>JAYTBL010000747.1:0-7985 GCA_043736975.1 Polyangiaceae bacterium | reverse complement strand
CGGCGGTCAAAGCCGAAGGTCGCGATGGCGCGCGTCGTCCGTCGCACCGAGCACGCGGATGAGGCGCTCGCGATTCGTGTCGGCGGGGCCGTGATCGTGGTGCGCCGCGGCTTCGACCCACAGGGAGTAGCCCAAGTTAGGCGCCCATGGCGGAGAAGGGAGTGGCGAGAGGCTGGAGAGCGCGGGGGTGGCAGGCCGAGATTTCGCTGACGCTGGACGTAGGGCGGGCGGTTGGCGAGCGCCGGACAGGGGGCGGCCACGGCGCGACGCCTCGCGCGTTGGATAGGGGGCGAGGTCAGGCGGCGACGGGTGGGTCGCGCGCGCGACGCAGCGCGCCGAGAAGGCGGGCGATGGACGCGGGGTCCGTCACGAAGGCGCGCACGGTCATGCGTCCTGCGCACCCGGTGCAGCGCTTGACGTCCACGTCGAAGGTTCGGCGCAAGAGGGTGGCCCAATCCACGCGGGAAAGCGGCGCGTAGAGCGCGCCGCCAAGGAGTCGGTCCCAGTGCGCGATGGAGAGGATGCTCGGGGCCACCTGCAACGCCGCCCCCGTCACGAGGAGCGTCGACGTCGGCACAGCCGAAACGGTCGCCACGAAGCATGAGCACGTACCGATCGACTTCGCCCTCTACATGCCCAGGTCGTGGACCGACGATGCCGTCCGACGCGAGCAGGCGCGAGTCCCCGAGGAGCTCGTGTTCAAAGCGAAGCCGGAGCTCGCGCTCGACCTCATCACGCGGGCCGTGGAGGACAAGGTCCCCGGCGACATCGTGCTCGTCGATGCCGCGTATGGCGCTTCGAGCGAGTTCAGAAATACGGTCCGCATGTTCGGCTTGGACCTCGGCGTCGCGGTCACGGCGAGCACGAAGGTCTGGCTGCTCGACACGCTCGAACGCCGTCACGGTGCTCCGGTCGGTGCGCAGGACCTCGGCGCGAAGCTCGGTCGCCGCGCCTTCCGACGACTCACCTGGCGCGTGGGACCGGGAGGCAAGCTCTCCTCCTGCTTCGCGTTCCGACGCGTCGAGGTTGCTCACGACGACGACACCGACGCGGGCGACCGCGAGCCGATGTGGCTCATGCTCGAGTGGCCCGACGGCGAGAGCAAGCCCACGAAGTTCGTGCTCACGACGCTGCTCCTACGCATGAGCAAGAAGCAGATCGTCCGCATCGTCAAGGAACGCTGGCGCACCGAGCGCGCGTACGAGGAGCTCAAGGGTGAGCTCGGGTTGGATCACTTTGAAGGCCGCTCGTTTCAGGGCTGGCACCACCACATCTCCGTCGTCCTGAGCTGCTACGCGTTCATCGTAGCTGAACGGGTTCGGCGTTTTTCCCCCTCGACTGGACGGCAAGGTCAAGCCGATACGATCGCGGTCGCGGCCTGAGCGGCACTTCGTCGACTCCTTCATCCGATTCGCCTCGCTCTCGCACGCGCGATCACACGGTGGCTACCCCGATGCCCGTTCTGCCACCGCGAGAGCGCTGAGCCCGAACACGCTCACCCCGACGACGCAATCGCGCACGTCAGGCCCCATCTCTCGCAGTAGTGCTACCTGTTCGCATCGACGGACGGAGGCGCGACCTTCGACGCAGGTCGTCCGGCCGGGTCGATGCCCTACTACGAAGGGTTGCAGGGACCCGGCGACACCGTGTCGCTTGCGACGGATGCGTATTCCTTCGGACAGGTCTTCGAGAACGTCGCGATAGGTTAAGCCATCGCCGCCGCCCCACTCGCGCGCGATCCTGTCGACGGATCATCCCCGCAGCGGAGCGGGCGGGCTCGTCGACGCGGGGACGCACCTCGTCGTGTTCGCCGATCTCCAGAGCAACGCCCAATTTCGCCGCTACAGCGGCCAGGGCAGCTTCAACGACGTGCCGAGCTGGAGCGCGCCGCAGGAGATCGGGCACGCCGAGTACGTGCATCTCGCGGGCGGACCGACCGCATTTGTTCCTCAAGGCGCGAACCTCAGCATGCGCGTGGCCATCGCGCCGGATCACATCGGCGTCGCCGCCTGGGAGGGGGCGAACGCGACCATCCGCGTGCTCGCCCTCGCGCCGGACGCCGGGAAGTAGACCGCGATCAGTCGCAGCGTCGGCGTCCTCCGCCGATCCGATGCGCAGGAAGCGGATCGTCAAGTCAGAACGTGAACGGATACTCGACGACCTCGGTGGGCCGCGGCGACTTCGGGAACTGCCAGCGCGCGACGTCCTCCTTGATGCAGCTCTCGATGGCCGAGCTGTGGAGCGTGGTCGCGACGACCAGGACGTTCGCGACCGAGCCCGACGGTTCCACCTGCCACCCGACCCGGAGGACGCCCATCGGTCGGCCTTCGACCTTCGCGAACTGCTCGTAGCAGGCGCGGACCGCAGGCACGTGTGCGCGCACCACCTCGTGCACGGCGTACGCGGCGAGCCCGGCATCCGAGCCGATGACGCTCTTCGAGGACGCACCTCCGCGCGGCTCCGCTCCGCATGCGGAGGCCGCCAGGAGCACCACCGGTCCGAGTCGAGTCACGCAGTCCTTGTATCATTCGCCTGTACACAGCGCGACGGACTGCGCGATGGTCCATCATGACCGCCGCGGGATGGAACTTCGAACGGCGACGCGACTGCTGCTCCGCGTTCGTGAACGGCGTCTTCGAGCTCGCGAAAGGCCTGCCCGAGCGCGACACCAGCCTCGAGGCGGTGCGCAACCGGATGCGTCTCTCGCCCGAGGAGGCACTGTTTGCAGCCAGGCGACTGAACGAAGAGAAGCTGCTGACGTTCGAAGCCGCGGGCGCGGTCCGCTCGAACGCGCGCGGCATCGAGCGCGCGCAGACGCTGATGAGCGCGGTGCGATCGAAGGTAGAACGCTTCGAGGAGGCGACGCGAATGCTCGAGGCCGGGGGAATCCCGCTCGCCGTGCTGGCCGCTGTCATCCGCGCGGACAGCGAGCCGCTCGCGTGCGGTGCGCCGCCCGACGCGGACGCGGACGCGGACGCGGACGCGACGTACCATCTCGCTCTGGTCGACGACGTGGTCACCCTCGTCGGATAGCCTTCGAGCATGGATATAGGCCTCGTCGTTCGCGTGCTAATCGCCGTCGTCATCGGCTTTCTCGTCATCGTCGCGATCACGCGTGGCGTCGCCGCGGCGGGAAGAGCGAGAATCGCGAAGCACTACCGCCCGGAGGAGATCGTCCTCATGGAGCCAGGCGCCAACAGCTTCGGGGTCCAGTCCGCCGGCGCCCTGCAGCTGCGCGGCAACGGCGGTCTCGTGCTCACTGCGAACGAGCTCCACTTCTTCATGCTCGTGCCGTCGCGCGAGCTCCGGATCCCGCTGGCGGACATCCGCGAGGTGAAGACCGTGAAGAGCCACCTCGGCAAGACCGTGGCGCAGCCACTCCTTCACGTGCGGTGGGCCATCGGAGAAGGCGAAGAAGCTGTCGCCTGGTGGGTGCGGGACGTGGAGGCGTGGAAGGCCAAGCTGCTAGGTTCGTGATCGTGCGTGTCCTGACGGCGTCTCGGACTCCTCAGGCAGGCAGGGTGGGTCGTCCTGCTTGCCTTTCGATCCCTGCCGTCGATCGCATCGTGCACGTTCACGCGCCGCGGACCGGCGTCGATCCCGAAGCCACTGCAGTCGAAACACGACTTCACTGTCAAGCTCGTGCCGAGCGCCGGTCACGAGCTCCACGTCGTCCGTCGCGACGACGAGGACGAGGACGAGCGAGAGGTCTCGGCCTCTCACCGGTGGTCCTCGAGACGCTACGAAAGTCGCTCGGCGATCACGTACGTCCCCGCTGAGCGGGCGCTGGACTCGTCCTTGGTCTGAAGAGAGTAGCCCAAGTTTGCCGCCCATGGCGCCGTTCTCGTCACGCGAAACATCAAAGACTTCGAGCGGTGCGGAGTGACACTGGTGCACCCCTTCACGTGATCGTGTTCAGCCACGGCTTCAGGCTCATCCTTCGCCTCGAGCGCGCCGAGCACCTTCAACGTTTGCTCGATCTGCGCGATCGCGATTCGGTCCTTGTCACGATTCGCCGCGCGCTTGCTGACGAGGATGCGTTCAAGCGGGAGGACGCGCACGCGCGCGTTGCCAAGGTCGACGACTCGCGAGAGCTGGTAATCGGCGTCGATGCTCTGCAGCGGCCAGGCCCGCGAGCGGAGCGTCGCGAGGCCACGTTCGCGATCGATCGTCACGCTCAAGCGCTGCCCGGCGAGCGGATAGAGCAACGAAAACAGCGCCGCGAAGAGAGTCGCGAAGACCACGCCTGTCAGCCCGCGTGCGCCGAACGGAGAATAGTCCGCCTTAGGGGGTTAGGGTCGGAGAAGGGACTGGGCGCGGGGTTGGGGTCGGGGCAAGCGGTTGCGGAGTTCCCGGATTACTGGGAAAGAGGGCGTTTGGGCACGAGACGCAGGTTGGCCATGTCGCGACGGGTAGCGCGGCGAGCATTCTTGCGACGGTGACCGGGCCGGTGACCGCAGCGCGCACCGTGAGCCTGCCGCCACAGCGAACGCACACCCGAAGGTCGGTCTGGAAGGTGCGTTTCAGAAGGGTACGCCCGTCGATGCGGGAGCTCGATGCGTAGAGCTCGCGCTCGAGGAGTCGGTCCCAGCGGGCGATCAATGGGACGTGAGGCGCGATGTGCTCGGCGGCGCCGGTCGTCGTGAGCGTCGCGGTCGCAACGGTGGGGGCGTCGGGCACGAAGGCCGCGCGACCGTCGCCCGGTTCGCGCGCGGTCGGTGTCGGCGCGGTCTTCGGTGAGGCGCTCGCCGTCTCTGCAGGACCTCGGAGGCGGCACGATGGCGGCAAGCCGTGCCAACGCTTCGACGGGCGTCATCACGCGCTCGGTCACCCTCCCGCGAGTCGCCTTCTTGACGCGGGAGGAAACGTTGCCGTCGCGACGCATCCGGAGACGGGCGAGCGAGAATGCCGGGCGGGTGAGATAGCGGCACAGGCGCTCGCGTCCAAGATCGTCGTGTGCGGCGAGATGCACGCTGGCGTGGAGGTTGAAGCGTTCGTGCGTCACGGCGTCGTGCACCAGAGTCAGCACTACCGGCTGCAGAACCAGCCCCACCTGATCGGCCGCATCTGGCAGTCACCGGCTGAGCCAAGGCCCTTGACCGGGCACCTGTGGGGTGGCTTCTGGGGTCCCGGTGATTCGCTGGGCGTCCCCTACTATGTGCGTGCCTACAAGTAGTGATCTGCCAGCGAACGCCGCCCGCATGACCGACGCCTTCACCGCACCCCGCCTGAGCACCGCACTGGCCACGGCGGCCGCGGCACTGCAGGCCATGACCCTGGCGTCCTCTGCCGACACCGCCGCCCGGCTGGCCGCCGCGCGGCGCTTCCGCGATGTCGCCGACGGCCTGCGCGGGCAGGCCGACGCGGCGGTGACGGCGCTGGGCGCTGTGCTGTTGCAGGGTGGACCGGGCGCCGCAACGGCGCTGCGGCTGCTGGCCGCGCTGGGCACCCCAGCCGCCACCGATCGGGTGCTGGACGCCGCGGTCGGCGGCGACCTTGCAGTCTCGCAGGGTGCGCTGCAGGCGCTGGGCCAAATTGCCCCCGACCCCGCCAATGCCGAGCGGCTGCTGGCGCGCTGGCAGACGCCATTGCCGCCGGGCGTCGGATTTCTGTTGGCGCGGGCGATCGCCCAGCAGCCGGTGTCGCCAACGTTGCTGGACTGGGCCGATGCGCTGCTGGCCGCGCCACCGGGCACCGAGTACGCCGATGTGGTGCTGCGCGGTATCGGCGCCGAGCCCGGCCCGGCGGTGCTGTCCTGGATGGAAGGCCTTCGCAGCGCCAAGCGCGCCGAGGTACAGGTGGCCGCGCAGGGCGCTTTGCTGCGCGCCGGCCAGTTCGACGCGCTGGCGCCGCTTGAGCAGTGGGCCGGCAAAGGCAAGCCGGCGTTGCGCGTGCGCGCCCTGGTGTGGCTGTACGGCGCGCCGTTCGCCACGGTGCTGCCGCTGTTCGCCTCGGCACTGGCCGATGCCAGTGCTGCGCTGAAGCAGGCCGCGCTGCTCGGGGCGCCGTTCGTCGCCGATCCGGCGCTGATCCCGCAGGCGGCGGCCCTGCTGGCCGATCCCAAGCCGACCGTCGCGCACCAGGCGCAGGCGGCGTATTGGCTGCTCACCGGCAGCCCCGCATCCACCGACATCGTCCAGGCCAAGCGACTAGCGATCCAGGTCGCCGCCCGCCTGCCGCCCCAGGCGCGCTGCCTGTTGGGCCGGCCGCTCAGCGCGCAATCCCTGCTGCCGCTGCTGGTCGATCCCAGCTACGCCGCCTGTGCCGACGCCACGCTGCGCCTGATGTGTGGCCAGGCGCCGGCCTTCCGGCCAGATGCCGACCTGATCCGCAACCTCGATGCGCTGGAGGCCTGGCGCTTGGCCGCCGCCGCGCTGGACGCGCAGATGCCGCCGGGCGGCCGCTGGTATGCCGGGCGGGCCCTGCTGTGAGTCCATCGTGACGGTGTCGCCGCAGTCGCCATCGCTGGCGCGTCTGGCCGAGGTGCCGCCGCTGCTGCTGGCTGCGCTGTTCGGGCCGATGCCCGACGCGGTGCTGGACGGGCTGCGCAAGGCGCTGCACGGCGCCACTGCCAGTCCGGCTGCGACGGCCGCTGCCCACGGCCAAGGCGTTCCTCGCCGAGATCTCGAACGCCGTGGACATCTTCTTCTTGAGACCGTGCTGAAGTTCGGTGAGCGCCAGGTCCTTCCCGCCGGGTCCTTCCTCACCGCCGAGGCGAAGAAGCCGAAGGAACCCGAGGTAGGCCAGGCGCTCGCGGCCACGAGGAACATCGCGACCGTGCTGGGACGCACTGGTGGCACTCGGCCGGTCGTGGTCCACTCCGGCCGCAGGTCGTCGAACCGTCGACGACTTGCCCCCCGAAGAAGTCGCGGCGCCCTGGTCAAAGAACCCATGAACGCAAAGAAGCCCGCAAGGAAGCCAACAAAGAAGGCGAAGAAGCCCCCGTCGAGGAGTCCGAAGAAGGCGCCAAAGCCCCCCGTGCGGAAGGCGAAGAAGCCGCAGCAATCCGTAAGGAAGACCGCTACGACGACGCCCGCGACAAAACCCACGAAAGGGTTGATCGCCACGCGCGCGAACATAGCGACGTCTTGGGAGCGAGTAACACGGTGGCACGAGGCGCACGGCGTTCTGAAGTTCCAACTCGCTCCCGGTGCCAGCAAGGCGCAGCTTGCGGAAGCGGAGCTAGCGCTCGGGATTCAACTACCTGACGACGTGCGGATCTCCTGGGAGTTGCACAACGGAGGGCTCACCGACTCCGCATGGATCCTGACCTACGGTGATCTGCTGCCCATCGACCGCGTCGTCGCCCAGTGGAACACGTACCTCGAGTGGCAGGAGGACGATGGATGGGGACTCGAGGAAGACATGAAACCGACGAACATCGCCGGCGCCATCAAGCCCATATGGTGGAATCCAAGGCGCATCGCAGTTACGGACAACAGTGGCAACGGCCTGCACCTCGACCTCGATCCGCCGACCGACGGTGTTTCAGGTCAAGTCATCTTCCTGGACCACGAAGTCGGCCCTACGGTGGTGCTCGCGAAGTCGTGGTCGGCGTTTCTCGAACAGTGGGCCGACGAGCTTGAGGCTGGAAAGTATGTGTACAGTCCGAAACACGAGGTCGTCGCGCTACCGGGCGCCTACAGCGAGCCCCCAGCCCGCCGTCGCTTTGTGCAGAGGTCATCGGAAAAGGTCTGGGAGATCGGACTTGCTGACGACACGATCCTGACCGTCGACGTGATGTCGGATGGGGGGAGTATGAGCCAGCAATTCACACCCGGCGCAGGAATCGCTGACGCGACGACCCGGGCCGCACATGCGAAGAAGGAATACGACGCGCTCATCGCCGAAAAGGCTGAGGAGGGCTACGTCGAAGAGCCACGCTAGGTAGTGCCAAGCCGGGTTCACACCGAGTTGTCGAGACCTTCCTTGAGCTGGGCGCGCGAGACGTACGCCAAGCCGGTGGGCTTGGACATCGCGTGGCT
>JAYTBL010000746.1:0-16979 GCA_043736975.1 Polyangiaceae bacterium | reverse complement strand
ACAGCGTCCTCGTCCTCGAGGGAACGAACCTCTTCGTCGTGGCCGACGGCATGGGCGGCTATCGCGGCGGCGAGCTGGCCAGCCAGCTGGCGGTGAAGACCATCGGCGACGCGTTTCGGTCACGCACCTTCGACGGGCCTGTTCACGACACGGTCCCGACCCAGGCGAGCGAGCTCGCGCGGGCCATCCAGATGGCCAACGTGGCCATCCTCGACACCGCTACCCAGCAGCGCGAGCTCGAGGGGATGGGTACGACGGTGTGCGCCGCGCGCTTCTCCGCCAACAAGAAGCGCGTCTACATCGGTCACGTCGGTGACAGCCGCTGCTACCGGCTCCGTGCCGGCGAGCTGCGGCAGATCACCGCCGATCACACGATGGCCGATCATGGCGTCCAGGGGCCCGAGGCCGCGCATCTGAGCCGTGCCGTGGGGATCTGGCCCACCGTCCCCATCGACATCGTGATGGGGGTCCCCCTCGCCGGCGACGTCTACGTGCTCTGCTCGGACGGCCTCACCAAGATGGTGAAAGACGACATCATCCGGCAGATCCTGGTCGCGGAAGAGAACCTGAGTGCGGCCGTCGAGCAGCTCGTCGCGTTCGCGAACTCGCGCGGCGGTAAGGACAACATCACCGTGGTGCTCGTCCGCGTCGTGCCGCCCCGCGACCAGGTCGCGCAGACATCGTGATGCAATGTAAGGACCGAAAGAATCGTTTTGACGCGAGCGTCTTGAAAATAGTGGCCTGCGCCAATGGCGAAGAATTTTCCTCCCATGTTACTCTCGAGGAGGTTTGACGCGGATCAAGCGCGCCGGAGGACATCGAACGGATGGGTGAGGCGTCGTTCGGAAAGTATCGCCTGATCGCCGAGCTCGGCCACGGTGGCATGGCCGACGTGTTCCTTGCCGTGATGGCGGGGCCGACGGGATCGGGCTTCAGCAAGCTCACGGTCGTCAAGCGCCTGCGCCAGAACCTCGCCGAGGAGCCCGAGTTCGTCGAGATGCTCGTCGACGAGGCGCGCATCGCGGCGCGCCTCAACCATCCGAACGTCGTGCAGACCAACGAGGTCGGCTCCGTCGACAATCAGTACTTCATCTCGATGGAGTACCTGGACGGGCAGCCGCTGCACCGGATCCAGCACCGCGCGATGCAGCAGGCCGAGAAGGCGGCCGCGGGCCTGGAGCCGCCGAGCGATTCGTTCCCGAAGGAGTGCCGCTACCTCGTCATCGTGGAGACGCTCGCGGGCCTCCATCACGCGCACGAGCTCGCTGACTACGACGGAACGGCGCTCCAGATCGTCCATCGCGACGTGACCCCGCACAACATCTTCGTCACCTACGAGGGGCAGACGAAGGTCGTGGACTTCGGGATCGCGAAGGCCGTCGGCCGCGCCTCGGAGACGCGGCAGGGCGTGGTCAAGGGCAAGGTGCGCTACATGGCGCCCGAGCAGGCGACCGGCCAGAGCGTCGATCGCCGCGCGGACGTCTTCTCGGTCGGCGTGATGCTCTGGGAGTCGGCCACTGGCCGCCGTCTCTGGAAGGACATGGATGATCTGAACATCGTCCAGGCGCTCGTGGGCGGCACCATCCCGTCGTCGCCACGCGCGATCGATCCGACCGTGCCCGCGGCCATCGACGCGATCTGCCGCAAGGCGCTCGCGTTCAACGTCGACGAGCGCTACGCGAGCGCCGACGACATGCGCGCCGATCTCGAGCAGCACCTCGCGGAGAGCGGGCAGCTCGTGAGCGCGCGGCGCAAGCTGGGACCAGCCGTCAGCGAGCTGTTCAAGGACAAGCGCGCCGAGATCAAGGCGATCATCGAGAAGCAGCTCGCGCAGGTCCGGGCGCGTGTAACGGGCCCGGATGCGCGCTCGCTGCCGCCGGCGCACATCTCGCTCGACTCGTCGGGCTCGCTCGGCGCGGTGCGCTCGATGCCGACCTCCTCGGGCGCGGTGTCGGTCCCGCTCGATGGACGGAGCGAGCCGCCGACCTCGATCACCGATGCCGCAACCGAGCTCTATACCGCCAGCAAGCAGCCGAAGGAGAAGCGCGCCGCGTCGTTGCGGCTGCCCGTCTACCTCGCTGTGGGCGGGCTCCTCGTGGTGACGGCGCTCTTCGCGAGCACTCGCCTGCGGGCGCACGCCGACCCGCAGGGGACGACCGCGTCGACGGCGTCGGCCACCACTCCCGAGAACAGCGAGGTGCATCTCAAGGTGACCACCACGCCCGCCTCGGCGGTGGTCACCGTGGACGGCGCCGTGATCGTGAGCCCGGCGGACACCAAGATGCTGAAGGACGGTCGAGATCACGTCGTGAAAGTCGAGGCGGCAGGCTTCGAACCGCACATCGAGACCGTCAAGCTCGAGACCGACATCGCGATGTCGGTGGTCCTCTCGCCGATGCCGACCGCAAAGCCGCCCGCGCCCTCTGCGAAGGCCGCGCCGCCGCCACCGCGCTGGTGGCCACCCGCTCCGCCCACCGCCAAGCCGCCACCCCCGACGACCACCCCGACGGCGACGACCGCCGCACCTCCCACGACCGCCCCCAAGCCGCCGAAGATCATCCTCGATACCAAGGAAGATCCCTGGAAGCACTGAGCGCGTCGACACCGCGTCCACACGTGGTCCACCGCTGGACCACACGCGGGGCCTTCACCGCATCCCAACTCGTTGATCCATCTGCGCGCGGGCCGCTGGCCCGCTACGTGCCCTTCGACTCTCGTTTCCATCCGATCTGTGGACCGCACCGCCACACCGCCTGCTCGACGCGACCGATGACGCCATGAGAGAACAAGCACTACCCATCGCGATCGCCACGGCGGTGCTGTTCTTCGCGATCTATCTGATGGTCTGGTGGCTGCGCGAGCGGGCGATCGCGCGCAAGGCGGAGAGCGAGGCGAAGGCGGTCGTCGCGGAGGCGCGTCCCCTGCCTGCTCCCTCCACGAAGGCGGCGGCGCCCATCCCGGCGTCCGGACCGGCGATGATCCGCATCGACTACGACGAGGACGTCGAGATCGAGGGAACGAAGGTCGGCCCGACCAAGCGAGAGCGCGCGGGCGTCTCGCCGCCCACGCAGAAGATCGTCTACGACGAGGATGCGGCCATCGACGAGCCGACGCACTCCGGCGCGCTGATCCTGGTGACCGCCACCGCGCACACCGACAAGGGCTTGCGTCGCAAGCGCAACGAGGACAGCGTGCTGTCGCGCGAGGAGGACGGAATCTTCGTCGTCGCCGACGGCATGGGCGGCTACCGCGGCGGGGAGATCGCCAGCAAGCTCGCCGTATCGACCATCGAGCGCGCGTTCGTGACGAAGACGTTCGACGGCCCGCTCGACGACGCCATCCCGCGCCGGGCCTCCGAGCTCGTCCGCGCCATCCAGATGGCGAACGAGGCGATCCTGGAGCGCGCCGAATCCGACAACCAGCTCACCGGGATGGGCACCACCATCTGCGCGGCGCGCTTCTCCGCGAACAAGCAGCGCCTCTACGTCGGTCACGTGGGCGACAGCCGCGTCTACTGCTTCCGCAACGGCAAGCTCCGGCAGATGACCAGCGATCACACGATGAAGGATCTCGGTGTCACCGGCGAGGGCTCTGCGCACCTGAGCCGCGCGGTGGGCGTCTGGCCGGTCGTCCCCATCGACGTCGTGTTCGGTAAGCCGCAGCCCGGCGATCTCTACGTGCTCTGCTCCGACGGCCTCACCAAGATGGTGACCGACGAGGACATCGGCCTCGTGCTCGCGACGAACGCTGCGCCGGCGGTGGTCGCGGAGGCGCTGGTCAAGGCCGCCAACGACCACGGCGGCAAGGACAACGTCAGCGTCATCGTCGTGCGCATCGACGACCCCGCGACCTCCGATCGTCCCGGCGTCGCCGCCTGAGCCTCACAGCTCGAGGATGGTGCCGACCATGGTGAGGTCGCCGTCCTGCGTCGGCACCGCCTCCGCGGGGCGCGCGTCAGCCACGGCGCGTGCGACGGCCGAGGCCTCCGGGACGCCCGGCGTCACGTCGAGCACGGTGAGTGTCAGCGGACGTACCTCGACCGGCGTGACCAGGACCTCGACGCCGGCCGCAGGGACGCCGCGCAGGACCACGGTGCCGCGCCGCGGGACCGCCTTCTGCCCGTCGACCGAGAGCGCGACCACGACGTTCGGCGGCAGCTCGATCACGAAGGTGCGCGCGCCGCGCCGCGAGACGAGCCGGATCAGCGTGCTGCCGCTCGGCGTGTCCTGCGACGTCACCACCGAGGCGCTCGGCGCCGCCAGATCCACGCGCGGCACCTCCGCCATCGGCACCGGCGACGACATGCCCCATGCCGTCGCGGTGACCACGCGTGACGGATCGGCGGCGAGCGCGCGGACCATCGCCGGCGGTGGCTTGCCCCACGGTACGTAGGCCCAGGCCGCCTCGACATGGACCCGCGCGGGCTGCGCGGCGTCCTGACGGAAGACGACGTTCACCCGCTGCGGGATGTCGGTCGAGTAGCGCGGCACGAGCAGCGCGACCACCGCGAGGACGACCACCAGCGCGCCGGCGCCTGCAGCCACGCGGCGGCGCAGCACGCGCGCCTCGTCGGCGCCGTCGAGCGCGGGCCCTCGCAGCCAGAGCGCGGGCCACGCCGATACGAGCACCACCGAGGAGATGCAGGTCACGACCGGCACGACCACGCCGAGCCCAGCGTAGACGAGCAGCGCGATCGGCAGCCAGAGCACCGCGGCCACCAGCGCGGGCAGGGCCGCTGCGATGTCGGTGCGCAGCCACCCGAACAGGCCGGCGGCGAGCGTGGGCACCACGAACAGGAAGCTCGCGCCCGGCGCGACCATCGCCAGCAGCACCCCGAGCCCGCCCCACGTCAGCCAGGTCCCTGCCCACACCGCGGTGACGCTGGCGCGACCCGCGACGAGCCGCGCGGCGACCAGCCCCGCGAAGATGCATGTGCCATGCATGGCCAGCAGCGCAGGCATTGGATGCGCGATCCAGGGGACGGGCAGCGCGCCGAGCGCCTGGAGCCCGCCGCCCATGGAGATGGCGCCGAGCAGCGCGGCGGAGAGCGCGGCGAGCGGCGCCGCGAAACCGCGGAGACCCTCCCGCCACGCGCGCAGGCGAATGGTCCAGCCGAGGACCAGCCCGAACGCGGTCAGCGCGAGGCCGAGCGCCACCGCCGTTGGCCAGCGCACGATGAAGGTGGCGAGCACGTCGAACCACACCGCGTCGTTCGCGACCTGGCGCGGCGCATCGAGCTCGGGGCCTGCCGCGGCGAGCGCGCGCGTCATCGCCAGCGCCTGGTCTCCGTGGTGCTGGAGCGTGCCGGGATCGGCGTTCGCGAACGAGTCGAGCGACGTGTGATAGCGCTCTACGCCCGCGATGTTCGCGAAATTCACGCCCTGGGCCTGGCCCTTGATCGCCGTGAAATCCGTGTCGTTCGGCATGCGCCGGTAGATCTCGTAGAAGAGCGACGAGGTCACCGGACGGTCCACGCTTCGCGCGAGGACGCCGATGATCCAGCCATTGCCGGCGCTCGTCTCGAACATGGCGCTCGGGCCGCGGCTGCCGCGCGAGTCGACGTTCACCACCCCCGCGACGGTGCGCGCGAGCGGATGCTGCTGCGCGAAGGCCTCCGCGCCGAGCAGACCAGCCTCCTCGCCGTCGGTGAGCACGATGATCAGGTTGCGCCGCAGCGGCGGTCCGCTGGCAAGGGCGCGCGCGCTCTCGATGACCGCCGAGGTGCCGAAGCCGTCATCGGTCGCGCCCGGGCTGCACGTCACCGAGTCGTAGTGCGCCATCAGGAGCACGGCAGTCGCGCCGGGATCGCTGCCGCGGCGCGTGGCGACGATGTTCTTCACCGCGCCGCAGGCCCCGTGGCGCGAGCACGACGTCGCGCTCTGCAGCTCGGTCTTCCACCCGGCCTTGTTCAGCTCCGCGACGAGGAAGGTGCGCGCGGCGGCGTTTGCATCACTGCCGATGACGCGTGATCCGCCCCCGGAGATGACCTTCTGGACCTCCTGCGCGCGCGCGCCCGAGAACTGATCGGCGGGGATCTGCGCGTCCCGCAGGGTCGGTGGCGCGTAGCGCAGCAAGCAGATGCCGAAGATCAGGAGCGACAGCGCGAGGACGACAGCGAAGGTGCGACTCACGGCGCTCGGCTCTCGCCGTTGCTCTTTCCGTTGGTGGCTCGGCGCTTGCTCGTCTTCCTCGGGGCCTCGAGCAAGGAGCGAAGGAACTGCCCGGTGTACGAGCGCGCCACGGTCGCGAGCTCTTCGGGCGTACCCGTAGCGATCACCTCGCCGCCCTTCGCGCCGCCCTCCGGCCCGAGGTCGATCACCCAGTCCGAGCACTTCACGACGTCGAGGTTGTGCTCGATCACCAGCACGCTGTTGCCCGCCTCCACGAGGCGCTGCAGCACCGCGAGCAGCCGGCGGATGTCCTCGAAGTGGAGGCCGGTGGTCGGCTCGTCGAGCACGTAGAGCGTGCGCCCCGTCTGGACCTTGCCGAGCTCGCGCGAGAGCTTCACGCGCTGCGCCTCGCCGCCCGAGAGCGTGGGCGCGCTCTGCCCGATCTTCATGTAGCCGAGGCCGACCGAGACCAGCGTCTCCAGGATGCGCCGCAGCTGGGGGAAGGCCCTGAACATCTCGAGGCACTCGTCGACGCTCGTGTCCAGCACGTCGGCGATGCTCTTGCCCTTGAAGAGGATCTCCAGCGTGGCGTCGGCGTAGCGCTTGCCGTTGCAGACCTCGCACGGGACGCGAACGTCGGCGAGGAAGTGCATCTCGACCACCACCTCGCCGTCGCCGCCGCACGACTCGCAGCGACCGCTCTTGACGTTGAAGCTGAAGCGCCCGGCGTCGTAGCCGCGGGCGCGCGCCTCGGGGAGCTGGGCGAATACCTCGCGAATGGCGTCGAAGGCCTTGGTGTAGGTGCCGGGGTTGGAGCGCGGGGTGCGGCCGATCGGCTTCTGATCGATGGCGATCACCTTGTCGAGCGCCTCGATTCCCTCGAGGCCGCGGTGCTCGCCGATCGGCGCCACGCTGTCGTGCAGGTGCCGCGCGAGCGCGGGGAGGAGGATGCCGTTCACCAGCGAGCTCTTGCCCGCGCCGCTCACCCCGGTGACGCACGCGAAGACCCCGAGCGGCAGCTTCACGTCGACGTTCTTGAGGTTGTGCTCCTTGGCGCCCAGCACCTCGATGAAGCCTTTGGGGGTGCGGCGCGTCCTGGGGACCTCGATCCGGCTGCGGCCCGAGAGGTACGCGCCGGTGATGCTCTCCGGGTTCGCCTCGATCTCCGCCGGCGTGCCCTCGGCGATCACCTTGCCGCCGAGGTGTCCGGCGCCGGGCCCGAAGTCGACGACGTGATCGGCGGCGCGGATCGTCTCCTCGTCGTGCTCGACGACCAGCACGGTGTTGCCGAGATCGCGGAGGTGCCGCAGCGTCGCGACCAGGCGCGCGTTGTCGCGCGGGTGGAGGCCGATCGACGGCTCGTCGAGCACGTACATCACGCCCGAGAGCTCGCTGCCCAGCTGGCTCGCGAGGCGGATGCGCTGGGCCTCGCCGCCCGAGAGCGAGGGGCCGGGGCGATCGAGCGTGAGGTACTCGAGCCCGACGTCGAGCAGGAACCGCAGGCGGCTCTCGATCTCGAGGAGCGCGCCCTCGGCGATGTGCTTCTGCGCCGGGCGCAGCTCGAGCTGGCGCACGTGCGCCACCGCCTGCTCCACCGTCATCGCCGAGAAGTCGACGATCGCGATGCCGCCCACGAACACCGCGCGGCTCTCGGGCCGGAGGCGCTTCCCCTCGCACGCCTGGCACGGCCGATCGCGGAAGAACTTCATGTAGTGTTCACGCATCTGCTCGCTGGTGGTCTCGCGGTACAGACGCTCCAGGTTCGGGATCACGCCCTCGAACTTGACCCCGAAGGTGCCGTGGCTGCCCGAGCCCTCGTTGCCCCAGCTCACCTTCAGCTTCTCGCCGTCGAGCCCGTAGAGGAGGCGCTTCTGCTTGTCCTTGGGGAGATCCTTCCACGGCGTGTCGAGGCTCACCTTGCACGCCTTGGCCGCGGCCTGCGCGATGCGGAAGACCCAGCCGTCGCCGCGGGTCATGGCGCTGGCCCAGGGGGCGATCGCGCCCTTCTTGATGGAGAGCGCGGGGTTGGTGATGACGAGCGCCGGGTCGACCTCGACGCGCGTACCTAGCCCGTTGCACTGCGGGCACATGCCGAGCGGACCGTTGAAGGAGAAGCTCGCCGGCGAGAGCTCGGGGTAGCTGCGGCCGTGGCAGGAGCGGTTCGCGCTGAACACCAGGCGCTGCTCGTCGATGGCGGCGACGAGCTCACCCTTGCCCTCGACGAGCGCCGTGGTCACCGCCTCGGTGAGGCGGGTCGCGGTGGTGGAGCCGATCACCACGCGATCGACCACGAGATCGATGGTGTGCTTCACGTGCTTGGCGAGGATCGGCGGATCGTCGAGCGTGTGCTCGGCGGTCTTCGCGGTGCCGCTCGCGATGTCCACGCGCAGGAAGCCGCGCTGCTTGAGCTCCGCGAAGAGCTCGCGGTGCTCGCCCTTGCGATGGGTGATGATGCGCGCCAGCACGCGCAGCTTGGTCCCCTTGGGGAGCGCGAGGAGCTCCTTGGCGATCTCCTGCGGGCTGCGCGCCTTCACCGGCTTGCTGCACACCACGCAGCGCTGCTCGCCGATGCGGGCGTAGAGGACGCGCACGTAGTCGTGCACCTCGGTGATGGTGCCGACGGTGGAGCGCGGGTTGGAGGCCGCGCTCTTCTGCTCGATGGCGATGGTGGGGGAGAGGCCGCGGATGCGATCGACCCGCGGCCGCTCGAGCTGCCCCAGGAACTGCCGCGCGTAGGAGCTGAGCGTCTCCAGGTAGCGGCGCTGCCCCTCGGCGTAGAGCGTGTCGAACGCCAGCGACGACTTGCCGGAGCCGCTCGGCCCCGTGAACACGACGAGCGCGCGCTTCGGGATGGAGAGGCGCGGGACGTCGAGGTTGTGCTCGCGGGCGCCCACCACCTCGATCGCGTCGAGCTCGTAGGCCGCTGCGGGACGGGCAAGACGCGAGGTCGGCCTGGGAAGACGAGGCATGAGGGGCCGTGCTCGTAGGATCGCGTTGTCAGAATGGCAAGCCCGACGGCGCCTCTCCGGGCGGGGTGCCAGGTTGTCTCGCAAGCCCTCGCGATCCTGGACGGATCATGCGCCGCGCCCGCTCGTCTTCCACCCGCTCGCGCTGGCACGCGCTATGCTCCGCCCGGTTCGTCCATGTCGCCCCGCCCTGCGCGTCTTCACGCTTACCTCGCCACGTTCTTCGCGGTCGTCGCTCTCGCTCTGTCGACGCTCGCGCCGGCCCGCGCGCACGCGCAGGCGAGCGTCGCGGTCACGATCACCAACCCGGCCTCGCTCGCTCGGGTCGAGAAGGACGGCACCACGCCGCGCAACAAGCGGCCGACCATCAGCCCGGAGGGCATCAACCTCCAGGATTGCCGCGACGATCTGCAGGTCCTCTTCCCCCTCAACGTGACGGGCTTCTCCACCGCCGACAATTTCGAGGTGTGGGGCACCGATCAATCAGGCGCGGACTGCACGGTGGTGACGGCGCGCAGCGGCGCGACGCAGACCTGCTACCAGGTCACCGCCAACTTCGCGCGCACGCAGACGCAGACGACGCAGATCGGCATCAAGGAGGTCATCAAGGGTCTGCCCACCGCCTCGAGCAGCGTCGGGGCGGACGGTTGCCGTCGCGTCAACGCGTTCACCATCTCGCTCTACTTCCTCGTGCTCCGCGGTACCGACGTCGCGGGCAGCGCGAAGGCCACGCTCTCCGTCGACACGCAGGGGCCGACCGCGCTCTCCGGCGTCCGCGTCCAGCCCGGCAACACCGCGGTGACGGTCGCCTGGAACGCGGTGGGCGAGGGCGGCGCCGACGACGTGATCGGCGCCCAGGCGTTCTGCGATCCCGATCCCCAACCGGTCGGCGCGAGCGACGCCGGCACCAAGATCGTCTGCCGCGACGACTCCGGCGCCAGCACCACCGCGTTCGACGCGTCCGACACCGTCGGCCTCGCAGAGGCAGGCGTGACCTGCGCCGAGGTCGCGAACACGGGTGGCTCCGCGGGGGCCGCGATCCCCCGCGCCGGCGCGGGGTTCGACGCGAACGGCCTCGCCTGCGCCTCGCAGGCGTTCGCGCCGGTGAAGGGCGTGGCGCTGGTCGCCGACTCGGCGCTCATCGCGAAGTATGGCTGCGGTGACATCAGCGGCTCGACGGGCAGCTCGATCCGCGTCTCGCAGATCGGCGGCCAGGCCCCGGTGAACGGCAAGGTCTACGCGGTCGCTATCGCCGCCATCGATTCGTTCGGCAACCTCGGCGAGATCTCCCCGCAGGTCTGCCAGTACCCCGAGGAGACGAGCGACTTCTGGCGCGACTACCGCGGCTCGGGTGGCCAGTCGGGCGGCGGCTTCTGCTCGGTGGAGGGCCCCGGCTTGCCGGTGGGGAGCTTCGGTGTCCTGGCGGTCGGGATCGTGGTGAGCTTGTCGTCGTTGCGTCGTTTGCAGCGCCTCCGGAGTCGGCGATGAAGCGTCTTGCCCTTGCGTCGGCCATCGCCGCTGCCGTCCTCCTACTTTCCCCGCGTGACGCGCACGCGATCGAGCTCGGAACGCCGGCGAGCGTTCACCCGTACCGGAGCCAGCAGAACTTCGCGCTCGAGATCCGGTTCTCCCCGTACCGCCCGCAGATCGACGATGACCCGAACCTGAACGGCGCCACGCCGTACGCGAAGAACTTCGGGACGGTCCCGCGCTTCTATTTCGGGATCGAGCTCGACTGGCAAACGTTCCGCATCCCGTACCTCGGCACCATCGGTCCCGGCATCGGGGTCGGGCGCGTCGGCGCGGGCCGCGACGTGCAGACGGTGAGCGGTCGCGCCTCCGCCGACCAGACCAACATCACCATCTACCCGCTCTACCTGGTGGCGGTGCTCCGCGCCGACTACCTGTTCCACAACCTCGGCTTCCCGCTCGTGCCATACGCCAAGGCCGGCCTCGGCGCCGGCATCTGGCGCGCGACCGACGCCGCCGGAACGTCGTCCAACCAGAACGTCTCCGGCAAGGGCACCAGCCTCGGCACCAACGTGGCGATCGGCCTCTCCTTCGCGCTCGACGCGATCGATCCCGGCGCCTCGCGCAACATGGACAACGCCACCGGGATCAACGCCACGTACCTCTACATCGAGGGGTACTGGCTCTCGCTCAACGGCATCGGGCAGAGCAACGCGCTCCGCGTCGGCAGCAACTCGTGGACGACGGGCCTCGCGTTCGAGTTCTGACCGCCGCGCGTCGATTCCTCGGCGGGGTCGCGGTCGACGGATTCTTCAACGGGCTCACGCGCGTGGCCCGGCTCCATCCGCAGGCGCGGCCGGCGCGTCACGCGGTCGAGCACCTGCGCGACCTCCGCTACTTCGACGGCGCCATGCGCGAGCACCTGCTCGACGTGTACCGGCCCGCGCAGCCGACCAGCGGGATCCATGCCGGCGCGCCGCCGGCGTTCCGCCGCTACCACGGGCCGCCGTGGCCGATGGTCTTCTACGTCCACGGAGGCGGCTTCCGCATCCTCTCCAAGGACACGCACTGGGTGATGGGGCTGGCGTTCGCGCGTCGTGGCTTCGTGGTGTTCAACACCAGCTATCGGCTCGCGCCGAAGCACCGCTTTCCCTGCGCCATCGAGGATGTGTGTCGCTCGTTCGTGTGGGCGATCCGCAACGCGGAGCGCTTCGGCGCCGATCCCACGCGCGTGATCATCGCGGGGGAGTCGGCGGGCGCGAACCTCGCGGCGAGCCTCGCCATCACGCTCGCCTACGAGCGCGAGGAGCCGTGGGCGAAGCAGGCGTTCGCGACGGAAGTGATCCCGAAAGCGGTGGTGCCGGCGTGCGGCGTGTTCCAGGTGAGCGACATGTCGCGGCTCTCGCGGCGCAAGCCGGGTATGTCGGCGTTCATCGCGGATCGCCTGCGCGAGGTGGAGTCGGCCTATCTCGGCCCCGATGCGCCGGCCTGCTCGACGGATCTTGCCGACCCGCTGCTGGTGTTCGAGCGCGGCGAGAGGCCGGCGCGCCCGCTCCCTCCGTTCTTCCTGCCGGTGGGCACGAAGGATCCGCTGCTCCCCGACACGCGCCGCATGGCGGAGGCGCTGCGCGCGCTCGGTGCCGAGGCGGTCGACGCTTACTACCCGGGCGAGGTCCACGCCTTCCACGCGCTGGTCATGCGGGCGGGGGCGAGGAAGTGCTGGCGAGACACCTTCGCGTTCCTGGATCGGCACGTCGCGTAGGGCGGAAGCGCTGACGCAGCACGGCGCCCACGCACGCGCCGAAGAAGAACACCTGCGCCGAGTCGTAGACCCACAGCACCGCGAGTACGATGGCGCTCGCGCCCTCGTAGACCGCGTCCATGTGCTTGTGCCGCACGTAGCGCGTCACCAGGCCGGAGCCGGTGGCGAAGAGCGCGGTGAAGAGCACGAACGCGAGGCCTACCGAGATGAACACGTCGAGCCCCCACAGCAACGAGGGCGGCGCGCGCGTGCTCATGCTGGCGATGAGCGCGAAGCCCATCTTCACCACGATCAGCGCTACCACCAGGACCGCGACGAACAGCGTGAGGAGGAGCGCGCCGCCGTAGCGCACGCCGTGACGCTTCGCCCGGCCCCGCGCGCGCTCGATGCCCTCGAGATCGATGCCCCACAGCTGGTTCAAGGCGCGGCGCAGGGCGCGGAACAGCCGCGTGCTCCCGTAAATCACCAGGACCACGCCGAGCACGCTGCCCGAGCGCTCCATGCGATCGAGCCGATCGGTCATCTCGCGGATCGCAGCCAGGCCCTCGGGCGCCACCCAGGTCGCGAGCCGGTCGCGAGCCCGTCCCATAGCGCGCTCTCCGCGCGCCGGCGCCCGAAGATCGCGCCCACCACGTAGAGAATCACCACGAACAGCGGGGCCGCGGACATCAGCGCGTAGAACGCCACCGCCGCGCCGAGGAAGCGCGCCCCCTTGTCCGAGAAGAGGCGCCAGGCTTCACGCAGGAGCTTCGCGGGGAGACCCCAGGCTACTCTGCCCGCGCACGTTCGCCTATGCTCGCCGGTGATGGCGACTCACCTGCTCGTCGGCAATCCCACGGCGCAGAGCGGCAAGAACCAGGAGCGCATCGATCAGGCGCTCTTGCTCCTGAAGGAAGCCGGCATCGCCGCCGATCTCCTGTCCACGCTCCCCGACGGCAAGACCATCGGCGCCGTCCGTGACGCGCTCGATCGCGGCACGCATCGCGTGGTCATCGCGATGGGCGGGGACGGCACGTTCCGCGAGGTCGCGGCCGGTCTCTACACGAGCCAGCGCCGCGGCGAGGTGGCGATGGGCATGCTCCCGACCGGCACCGCCAACGATCAGGGCAAGAGCTTCGGCCTCGAGGCGGACGCCGCCTCGCTGCCGCGCAACATCGAGGTGATCCGTGCCGCCCACGAGACTCTCCTCGATGTCGGGATCTTCCGCTCCGGCGGCGCCAGCGCGCCGGCCGACTACTTCTTCGACTCGTGCGGCTGGGGGCTGTCCGCGCGGGTCCTCGCGCAGCGCAACAAGGACCGCGCGCTGGTCGAGACCCTGGGGCCGCTCAAGGAGATCTATCGGGATACCGCGGTCTACGCGGGCGCGTTCCTCAAGACGTTCCTCGAGTCGTACGTGATCGACGACAAGCTTCGAGTCGTCGCCACGCTCGACGGCCAGCGCCACGAGCTCGAAGGCCTCACCGATCTCATCGTCAAGAACACGCGCGTCTACGCCGGTGCCTGGGTCTTCGACGAGACCTCGCGCCACGACGACGGCGTCTTCGAGCTGGTGCCGTTCGTCGGCAAGCGAGACTGGGCCTCCAAGGCGATCATCGATCTGAAGGACGTCCCGCTCGACGAGGCGATGCTCGAGGACCTCGGCCTCGAGCACTCGAAGACCCTCCGCGCATCCACGATGGAGCTCGAGATCTTCGACCCCGAGGGCGGCGCGCCCCTCGCGACCCAGCTCGATGGCGAGGAATGGCCTGCCAATCCCCGGGTCCACATCGAGGTGGCCCGCCAGGGGATCCGCCTCTTGGTCCCGGGGGTTGAGGCGGGGTGAGGCGGGTTGAGGCGGGGTGAGGCGGGGTGAGGCGGGGTGAGGCGCCGCCGAGACTCCCCGCGCGCTTGGCGGAAACCTGGAGCGTGCTAGAACCCGCTCCAGGTGCACCATGAAACTACGCCACTTCGTTAACTTCTTTGCGCTCGGAGCGCTCCCCTTCGCCGTCCTCGTCGCCTGCGGTAGCTCGAAGGATCGCTCTGGCGGCTTCGAGGATCCCGACGGCGCCGGCGGTGGCTTCGGCGACGGAAGCAATTTCGAGGGCGGCGACTCGGGCGGCAGCATCAACGGCCGCGACCCGGTCAATTGCCAGGAGGCGGCGCAGTTCAAGACCTACGTCGGCTGCGACTACTGGCCGACCGTCACCGGAAACATCGTGGCCGAGGTCTTCGACTTCGCGGTGGCCATCGCCAACGTGGGCACCGAGACCGCGAACGTGACCGTCACCGGTCCTGGCGGCGTGAACGAGAAGATCTCGGTCAAGGGCGGCGAGCTCGGCAAGGTCTTCCTGCCGTGGGTCACGGCGCTCAAGGGCGGCGCCGGCAACAGCGGCCTCTCGGCTTCGGTGCTCGCGACGAAGAGCGCCTATCACCTCGTGAGCGACAAGCCCGTCGTGGTCTACCAGTTCAATCCGCTCGAGTTCGAGGCGGTCGGCGGACCGCCGGGCAAGAACTGGAGCAGCTGCGTGCCGCTCGGCGGTGGCCCCGAGTGCTATTCCTACTCCAACGACGCCTCGCTCCTCCTGCCCAGCACCGCGATGACCGGCACCTACCGCATCATGGGCTCCCAGGGCATGACCCGTAACGGTCAGCCGGCCTTCGCGCCGTACTTCGCCGTGACCGGTACCGCGGCCGACACCACCGTCACGGTCAAGCTGAGTGGTCTTGGCAGGGTCGTCGGGGGCAGCGGCATCACCGCGACCGATGCCAACGGCACCGTGACCTTCAAGCTCGGCGCCGGCGACGTCGCGGAGCTCGTGAGCGGCATCGGCAAGGACTTCGATCTCAGCGGCTCGCTGCTCAAGGCCGACAAGCCGGTGCAGGTCATCTCGGGCGTGCCTTGCATGGACGTCCCGATCAACGTCACCGCCTGCGATCACATCGAGGAGACCGTCTTCCCCGCCGAGACGCTGGGCAAGCACTACGTCGTCATGCGGCCGACCGGGCCTCTGCAGAACGACGTCGGCCACGTCGTCCATTTCTACGGCAACAACGACGGGACGACCCTGACCTACAAGCCGTCGAGGCCTGCGAGCTGCCCGGACTTCCTCAACGCCGGCCAGGTCGCCGATTGCGGCGAGGTCAACGTCGACTTCGAGGTCACCGGCGATCAGTCGTTCGGCGTCGGCACCTTCCAGCTCGGCGGTGACAAGGCCGATCCGACGTTCAATCCGAACGGCGGCGGCGGCCCGCAGGGGGATCCCTCGCAGAGCTTCTCGGTCGCGGTCGAGCAGTACCGGAGCAAGTACGTGTTCCTCGCGCCCATCGACTACAAGACCAGCTACGTCGACGTCGTCGCCACCGGCGGCACGAAGCTCACGCTCGACGGCGCGGACGTGACGAACCAGCTCTCGCCGCTGAGCGGTACCGAGTACCTGAAGGGCCGCATCAAGCTCAGCGCCGGGAACGACGGAGCGCATGTCCTCGAGGGCAGCGCACCGGTCGGCATCCAGGTCATGGGCTACGGTGACAATACGAGCTACCAGTACCCCGGCGGTCTGAACCTCAGCGCGATCTCCGCGATTCCCGTCAAGTAGCCGCCGCGTAAGGCGCGGTAAGAACGCGCCGTCGGAGATCGCGATCGCTCCGATCGCGATCGACGGGATCACTCCCCGACGCCTTGTCCCGTTGGTAAGGGACACGGACACGGCTCACGAGGGAGTGATCCATGCACCGAAGCATCTTCAGCACCATCGCGGCCGCGGGGATCGCGGCCGTCGTCATCCTTGCCTGCGGGAGCAGCTCACGGGACGGGTTCGGCAGCGGCACCGACCGCGCCGGCACGCTGGGGGACGCCGCCGGCTCGTTCGAGGGCGGTGACAGCGGCGCGGGCGGCGCGGTGCGCGACCCCGCGACGTGCGAGGAGGCGCTCGCCGCGAAGTCGTACGTGGGCTGTGACTACTGGCCGACCGTCACCGCGAACCTCGTGCAGGACGTGTTCGACTTCGCGGTCGCGGTCGCGAACGTCGGCACCGCCGACGCGAACATCACGGTCACGGGCCCGAACGGCGTGTCGAGGACCGCGAGGGTCGCGGGCGGCTCGCTCGAGAAGATCTACCTGCCCTGGGTCCCGGAGCTCAAGGGGGGATCGCTGATCCCGATGATGGCGTCGGTGCTGCAGAAGGGCGGCGCGTATCACCTCGTGAGCTCTATCCGTTCAGCTTGCTCGAGTTCGTGGCCAAGGGCGGCGCGCCCTGCAAGGACTGGAGCACCTGCCAGAAGCTCAACATCAGCGCGCCCGAGTGCTACTCGAACTCGAACGACGCCTCGCTGCTCCTCCCCAGCACCGCGATGACCGGCAGCTATCGCCTCATGGGCTCGTATGGCTTCTCGCGGCATCCGATGCAGGAAGGCACGAGCACGCCCGACCTGAGCCAGCCGCTCCAGCCCGGCGCCGCGCCGTACTTCGTCGTGACCGGCACCGCCGACGGCACCAACGTCAGCGTGAAGCTCGGACCCACGGGCAAGGTGGTGGCCGGCCATGGCATCATCGCCACCCCGGCGGGCGGCACGGTGACCTTCCGGCTCGACACCGGCGACGTCGCAGAGGTGCTGGGCGGGACCGGTCGCGAGTTCGACTTCTCGGGCTCGCTCCTCACCGCCGACAAGCCCGTGCAGGTGATCACGGGTGTA
>JAYTBL010000745.1:0-3239 GCA_043736975.1 Polyangiaceae bacterium | reverse complement strand
TCCATCTCGTCGAGCGGGCGCGGGTCGCTTCCGTCGAGGCGGAAGAGGCGGTCCCAGGCGTCGAGTGCCTTGCGGGGGTCGTCGCGGCGCTTGTCGTGGAGCTTGGCGAGGGCCCCGAGCAGCTCGCGCTGCCCGATGCCGTCGATCTTCGTGATACCGGCCTCGTACGTCTCGGCGAGGGCATCCCACCGCTCGGTCACGACGGCGAGGCGGTCGAGCTCCTCGCGCGTGTCGCCGTCGTCGGGGTCGAGGACGAACGCCTCGCGCAGGCAATCGAAGGCCTTGTCCAGGTCGTTGCCGCGCTCCTCGAGGAGCTTCGCCGTTTCGCGGAGGACCGCGACCTTCTCGCCGGGTGTGGTGGCGAGGGCAAGTTGATGCTGCCCGACCTCGACGAGCTTCTGCCAGTCGTCGGCCTGCTCGTAGATCGGGCGCAGGAGGTCGACGACGCGGCCGCGGTGGTCTCCGTCGGCGACGAGCCCTTCGAGCGTGGTCACCGTGGCGCGGCCGATCTCCGAGGCCTGGGGCGAGACGAGCGCGAGCACCGCTTCGAGCTCGTCGATGGCAGCCGCGGTCTCGCTCAGCTGGTCCTGGAGCACGCGACCGAGCGCGAGCCGCCACTTCGCCTCTTCCTCGGGCAGCGCGCTCTGCTCGGCGCGCCGGCGGTGGAGGTCGGCGAGGTCGCGAAATCGCTCGCGCCGCGTGTAGAGCCGCTCGAGTGCCTCGAGCGCGGGCGTCTCGGTCTCGTCGACGTCGAGGATCGATCGGTGGGTGCTGATCGCGTCGTCGTCGCTGCCGAGCTCCTCCTCCTCGATCTTGGCGATGGTGTGGAGCGTACCGATCCGCGCCTCGGGGTCGGTGCGGTACTCGAGCGCGTCACGGTAGAGCGCGACGCGATCGGCCGGCTTCGCGCCCTGCGCCAGGAGGCGGTCGATGGCCTGGAACGCGCCCTGCTCCTCCTCGGGAGAGAACGTGTACGCGCGGCGATAGAAGTGCAGCGCGCGCGCTGCGTTCTTCTGCGCTTCGAACAGCTCACCGGTGCGCTGCGCGAGGCGCGCGGTGCTCGGCTCGTCGCTCGTGATCTTGTCGAGCTCCCCGGCGTACACCTCGGCGAGACGCTCCTCGGCGTTCGCGACGCGCGCCAGGCGCTCGAGCTCGGCCCAGGTCGACTCGTCGGTGACGTCCTCGGCGAGGAGCTTCGCGTTGACATCGAGCGCCGCCGTGTAGTTCTCGTCTTGCTCCTCGTGCAGCTTGGCGAGGCGGCGCAGCAGCGTGCGACGCTCGTCCGGGTCCTCGCTGCCCTCGAGGCGAGCGTCGAGGGCGGTCATCACCTTCCGCCAATCGAGGCGCCTCAGGTAGACCTGCTCCAGCATCGCGGCGGCGCGGCCGGCGCTGGGCTTCTGGGTCATGAGGTGCTCGAGCGACGCGATGGTCGGCGGGTGCGAGGGATCCTCGCGCAACGCCTCGGCGTACTCCTCGAAGGCGCGGTCGAGATCGGTGAGCTCCTTCTCGTGCACGCGACCGAGCGCGTGGTGCAGGGCTGCGCGCCGCGACGATGTCGTGCCTTCGGTGCCGAGCTCGCGCTCGTGCAGCTCGACGAGATCGCCCCAGCGCGCGGAGGCGGTGTAGAGCCGCTCGAGCGCGGCGACAGCCGCCGGATCGAGCCCGAGCTCGACGATCTGCTCGTAGACGGCGGCGGCGCGATCACGATCCTGCAGGGCCTCGTCGCAGATGCGCGCCTCCTTGAAGAGAATGGTGCGCCGCTCGTCGTCGTCGGGAGAGATCTCGGCCCGTCGCTTGAGGATCTCGAGCAGGAGCTCGTGCTCCGAGGACTCCTCGTAGAGCTCCTCCAGCGCGAGCAGCGCGCGGGTCTCTTCGGCGCGGACCTCGAGGGCCTTGCGGTAGTACTCCTTCGCGAGCGCGGCATCGGACAGCTGCCGGCGCGCGATCTCTGCGATGCGCAGCGTCAGCGTGACCTGCTGGTTCTCGTCGAGGATGTCGGGCGTGACGTCGCGATAGAGGTGGACGAGATCGGCCCAGGCGTTCGTGCGCTGGGTCAGCTGCTCGGCCCGGGCGAGCCACGAGGTGACCGCGGGGTCGCCGGCCGCCTCACGCAGCGCCTTCGCGGCGTAGGCGAAGGCGCGTACCGGATCGCCGATGGGGCCTTCGGTGACCTGCGTGGCGCGCTCGTAGACCTCGAGGCGCCCCTCGAGCGTCTGCTCGTGCTCCACCTGGATGTCGAGGACGCGCAGCAGCTGCTTGTTCTCTCCGGCGGCCTCGTAGAGCGGGCGCAGGATCTCCGCGGCCTCGCGGCGCGCGCCCTCGTCGTCGAGGAGCTCCTCGAGCGCGGCGCGCGCCGGCCCGGCGGCGGGATCGAGCGTGAGCGCCTGGCGGTAGGCCTCGATGGCCTCCTCGACCTCTTCGAGGCGCTTGCGGCGGACGTCGCCCAGCTTCGTGAGGATCGCGACGCGCGCCTCGTTCTCGGCCGCAATGCCGAGCTCAGCCTCGAGCGTCTCCGCGAGGTCCGGCCACTGCTCCGCCTTCTCGTAGAGCGCCGCGAGCGCGCCGAGGAGCTCGCGGTCGGCGCCGAAATCGTCGAGGACGGAGCGGTACGCGAGAATGGCCTCGGGCACGTCCCCGAGGCGATCGGCGAGCGTCTGCGCGCAGCGCACCATGAGCACCTTGCGTGCCTCCGCGCCCTCGGCCCCGCGCTCGCGGGCGCGCAGGATCTCGACGAGACTCCGGTGATCGGCGGTGCGTTCGTAGAGGCGGTCGAGCGCGGCGAGGGCCTTGTCGTCTGCGGGGTCGTCATCGAGGCGCGAGCGCCACGCGACGATGGCCGCGGTATCGTCCTCGAGGTCCTCCTCGGCGATGGTGCCGAGCTGCGCGTAGAGCTCGCGCCGGATCTCGGTGCTCTCCTCGAGCTTCACCCGCACCCGGAGCACGTCCGCGAGGTCCCGGCTCTTGCCGCGCTCGCCGTAGATTCGCTCGAGCGCGCGGACCGCGGGCAGCGCGATGGTGGGATCCTCGGGGGCGAGGTCCATCACCTGGCGATAGACGGCCTCGGCGCGATCGGGCTGCTCGCCCGCCTCGTAGATCTTCGCGACGTCCGCCAGGAGCTCGGCGCGCGGCTGCGGCGACTCGGCGTTCCTCGCCGCGATGAGCACGACGTCGGCCGCCTCGTCGAGGCGCTCGAGGCGCGCGGCGATCTCCAGGAAGCGCGTGCGCGCCTCGACGTCACC
>JAYTBL010000744.1:0-8028 GCA_043736975.1 Polyangiaceae bacterium | reverse complement strand
GTTCGGATCCTTGCGTACGGTGGCGGGCGGACGGTCCTCGTGTGGGTTGTATGGTCGTCTTGCTCGCGCTTCGGTCACCCGGTCGACGCCCATGAATGCCTGTTCGGACGGCGGCCGGGGGAGTTGTGCGGATTCGATCGTCGACGCTTCACAATCCTACGCGCGCTGGCGTTCAGAGCGCTTCCAGGATCGCCACCGCCATCGCGTTGAGCGGCGTCGCGATTCCGTGCTGGGCGCCGAGCCGGACGATGACGCCGTTGCGCGCGTCGACCTCGAGCGGTCGCCCCGCCAGGCGATCGGCGAGCAACGAGTTGATCGACTCGGGCGCCGAGGCGCGCAGGCGCTCGAGGACCTCGTCGGGGAGCGTGTCCGCGAGGCGCGCGCCCATCGCGCGCCCCACCAGCACCGACTCCTGAGCGATCGCCCGCATGAGCGCCGCGGCGCCCGCGTTCTGCACCACGCCCGCTGGTCGCTGCGTGAGCGCGCTCACCACCGCCGCGCTGTTGAGCGCGAGCTTGCGCCACGCGGCGCTGAGAAAATCGTCGGTCAGCTCGGGCGCCAGCGGCGTCCCCGCGAAGAGCGCCGCGAAGCGCTGGCCCAGCGCGCCGGAGGGCGCGGTGATCGACCCGTGCCGTCGCTGGCGGATGCGCCCCGGCGCGGTGCGCTCGGCGGGGATGTCGATGATCACCGGCAGCGCGCGCTCTGGCGGCACGAGGTCGGCGAAGCGCTGGAGGTGCTCGACGCCGTTCTGGATGATCGCCACGCAGGTCCGCGGGCCCAGGAGCTTCGCGATCCAGCGCCGAGCGCCGTCGGTGTCGTAGGTCTTGGTCGTCGCCAGGACCCAGTCGACGGGGACCGCGCGCGCCGGGTCGACCAGCACCTGCGGGCGCGCCTCGATCGCGCCCCCGCCGGGAACACGCACCACGAGCTCGTCCATCGGCGACCGCGCGCACAGCGTAACCGTCTGGTCCGGAACCTGCGTCAGCCACGCGGCGAGCGTGCCCCCGATCGCGCCGGGCCCGATGATCGCGAGGGTGGTCGTCATGCCTTCCCCACGTACTGTCTGAGCGCGCCCCCGCGGGCCGCTATTCGACCGTCACCGTCTTCGCCAGGTTGCGTGGCTGATCGACATCCGTGCCCTTGAGGTCGGCCATGAAGTACGCGAGGAGCTGGAGCGGCAGCACCGTGAGCAGCGGCTGCACCTCCGCCACCGCGTCCGGGATCTCGATCACGTCGGGCTCGAGCGCCGGCATCATCCCCCGGCCGCTGCGCGGGGCCGTGTCCGGCGTGCAGATGCGGCGCACATCCATGTCGCCCTCGGTGCAGACGGCGATGAGCTGGCCCTCGCGCGCCTTTACCTCCTGCATGTTGGAGAGGGTCTTCTCGTAGTGCGCGTCGCGCGGGCACACCACCACGACCGGCATGTCCTCGTCGATCAGCGCGATGGGGCCGTGCTTCATCTCGCCCGCGGCGTAGCCCTCGGCGTGGATGTACGAGATCTCCTTGAGCTTGAGCGCGCCCTCGAGCGCGATCGGGAAGTGCGTGCCGCGGCCGAGGAACAGCATGTCGCGCGCGCGCAGGTGCTTCTTGGCGATGACCTTCAGCTCGTCGCCCCGCGCCAGCACCTCGCGCATCTGCGCCGGCACGTGCCACAGCGCGTTCAGCACCGTCCGGGCGCGCTCCACCGGGAGCGTGCCGCGGCGGCGGCCCAGGTAAACCGCGAGCATCAGCAGCGCCGCGAGCTGCGTGGTGAAGCACTTCGTCGAGGCGACGCCGATCTCGGGACCGGCATGCGTGTAGAGTACACCGTCCGAGACGCGCGGGATGGCGCTGTCGAGCACGTTCGCCACCGCCACCACGTGCGCGCCCGCCGCCTTGGCCGCCTTCACCGCGGCCAGCGTGTCGAGGGTCTCGCCGCTCTGGCTCACCGCCACCACCAGATCGTTGGGGAGGAACACCGGCTCGCGGTAGCGGACCTCGCTGCCGATCTCGACCATCGCCGGGATGCGCGCGAGCGACTCCACCCAGTAGCGCCCGGCCATCGCGGCGTGCGCGCTGGTGCCGCAGGCGACGAAATAGACGCGGCCCACCCGCTTCGCGAACTCCTCGGTCACGCCGATCTCGGAGGCCACGATGTCGGCGTTCACGAGATCGACGCGCCCGCGCAGCGTGTCCTCGATGGCGCGCGGCTGCTCGTGGATCTCCTTGAGCATGAAGTGCTTGTAGCCGCCCTTCTCGGCCTGGGTGGGCGACCAGTCGATGCGCTTGGAGGCGCGCGTGACCGCGGCGCCGTCGGCGACGTTGGTGATGACCATGCCGCTCTTCTTCAGGACCGCCATCTCGCCGTCCTGGAGGAAGATGACGTCGCGCGTGTGCGCCAGCATCGCTGGGATGTCGCTGGCGGCGAAGCTCTCGCCTTCGCCGACGCCGAGGACCAGCGGTGAGTCGTGCTTTGCGACCACGATCTCGTCCGGCGCGTCGCCGCTGATGACCGCGATGGCGTAGGCGCCGCGGACCTGCTTGAGGGCCTCGCGCACCGCCTCGGAGAGGACCTTCTGGCCGGCCTTCATCGCGCGGTCCACGAGGTGCGCGACGATCTCGGTGTCGGTGTCGCTCTGGAACTTGATGCCGGTCGCCTCGAGCCCGCGTCGCAGCTCGACGTGGTTCTCGATGATCCCGTTGTGCACCACCGCCACCTTCCCGGCGACGTGCGGATGCGCGTTGGCCTCGCTGGGACGCCCGTGTGTGGCCCAGCGCGTATGGCCGATCCCGGTGGTGCCGGCGAGCGGGCTCTTCTTCAGCGCCGCGTCGAGGTTGGCGAGCTTGCCGACGGCGCGGAGGATCTCCATGCCCCTCCCGGTGTGCACGGCCAGGCCGGCCGAGTCATACCCGCGGTATTCGAGACGACGCAGACCCTCCACGAGGATGGGTGCACAGTCCTTGGGCCCAACGTAAGCGACGATCCCGCACATGGTCCGATGCTACCTCAAGCCATGAGTGGCGGCGACGAGGCGCGATCGGCTCCGAAACGGCCGCGAAATCGCCTACTTCTTCTTCTGCTCGAGGTCCGCGGTGCACTCGAGCGGGGGGAGCTCGTTCTGCGCGATGCCGTCGGAGATCATCCGGGCGTGCGCGAAGACCAGGCGGTAGGCATCGATGCGGGCCATCACCGAGGGGCCGCGCGTGCGCTCGTCGTGATCCATCGCGGAGAGGCTCACCACACCCACGATCTCGCGCGTGCCCTTCGCGAAGACCGGCCCGCCCGAGTCGCCGGGGCATACCGAGGCGTCGAGGAACATCGTCTCGCTGGTGAGCGCGCGGATGTCGCCGCCGGGGCGCTCCTTGCGGCGGATCCCATCGGGCGAGAGCGCGCAGCGCCCGAAGCCGACCGGGTTCACTTCCTCGCCGATCTTCGGCGGCGTGTCGAGGCGCGGCGTCATCGTGGAGAGGCCGACCAGCTTGCGCGAGAGCACGATGACCGCGACGTCGCCCGCGCCGCCCCCTTGCCCGCACGGCGGCGCGATCACCGCGCGCGTCGAGACCTCACCCCACGCGAAGTAGTCGCCGCCCAGCTCGATCTTGATCTGCGAGGGCTCGAGGAGCTTCTTCGAGTACTCGCCCTTCGGCCCGCGCTCGACCAGGCAATGATGCGCGGTGAGGATCAGATCGTCCTCGATCACGGTGCCGGTGCAGGTCATCGACGGACCCACCACGCGCACGATCGCGTCCTCGGGCACCGCGAGCGCGAACGGCTGCGTGAGCAGGCGCTGCTCGGCGGCGAGCTCGTCGGCCGACGGCTGGTACGCGACACGCGGATGCTTCGACGCCATCCCGAGACCGCAGCCGCCAGTCGCGACCGCGAGGATCGCGACCGCCACGCTCCCAACCAGACGCGCGAGACAGAGCTTCACCGGACCTCCACGATGGTTCATACGGGGCGCCACCTTGCGGAGCCAGAGCAAGACGCTCGAGAGACGCGACTCAGCGGGAGGAGAAGCTGACCTGGCGCGTGGCGTTGTGGTAAGCGAGGCTCGAGGCCTCGGGATGCGCATTCGCATCTTCGACGCCGAGGCTCACTAGCTGCTCGAGGATCGCGGCGCGCCGCGTGGCCGACGCGATGAGATACGTGGAGCAGGCAGGAACTTCGAGCGCCGGATCCGCACAGTAGGAGAGGACGCGGCGCTCGGCGGCGAGCGCATCGGCCGAGCGGCCCTGATCGAGAAGTGCACGTGCGTAAAGGTGCTCCACGCTGGCGTCCTTGCGGACCGCCTCGGGGGCGCGCTCGATCGTGAGGAGGGCCATGCCGGGGGCGCGCGCATCGAGGTACGACTGGGCGAGCTCCTTCACGCGGACGGGGTCGGCGGGGCTCGCCGCTGCCTGGTCCTCGAGCGCCGCGACCTTGTCGGTGTGCGAATCGCCGACCACGCGCTTCTCGCGCTGGGTCGACCCGGCGAACCAGATCGCCCCGATCGCCACGAGAATCGCCACGTTCCAGCCCTTTAAACCCATCAACTCGCCTGCCTCCACGAACGTGTGCGTTCTCGCGCTGCGCGCCGGTCCCATTCGAGACTAGCCGCCAGACAAGCGTACGCCAGCAAAGTTCCCGCTCTTCCACCTGTCATCCGTTCGGGCGACAGGGAAAGCGCGTTCCGGGCGTTCCGGGCGTTCCGGGCGTTCCGGGCGTTTGGGTAGAATCTTCCGGGGCGCGGTCGGTGTGCTCAGCCCTGGCGCAACGCGTCGAGGAGGTACTTCGCGACCGCGTTCGTGCCGAGCTTGCCGCCCACGTCCGGGGTGCAGTTGCCGGTGTCGATGGCGCGCGCGCAGAGGCCCTCGATGCGGCGCTCCTCCTCGGGGTAGCCGAGGTGCGCCAGCAACATGCCCACGGTGAGGAACGCGGCGATGGGGTTCGCCAGATCCTTGCCGACCAGCGGCGGCGCCGACCCGTGCACCGGCTCGAACAGCGCGACGCGCTTCGGATCGGCGTAGTGCACGTTCGCGCTCGCGGCCATGCCGAGCCCGCCCTGGAGACCGGCGCCGAGATCCGTGACGATGTCGCCGAAGAGGTTGTTGGTCACGACCACCTCGAAGGGCCGCGGGTCCTGCACGAGGTAGAGGCAGAGCGCGTCGACGTAGACGTGCTTCGCGTCGATGCCGGGGTACTCCTTCGCCACCTCGAAGAAGCAGCGGTACCAGAGTTCGTGCGCGTGCTTCATGGCGTTCGACTTGTCGGCCATGTGCACGGTCTTCTTGCCGTGCTTCTTCGCGTACTCGAAGCCGGCGCGGATGAGGCGCTCCACGCCCTTGCGGGTGTTGACGTCCTCGTTGATGGCGATCTCGTCGGGCGTGCCCTTCTTGAACTGGCCGCCGATGTTGACGTAGATGCCCTCGGTGTTCTCGCGAAACACCACGAAGTCGATGTCCTTCGCGGTGCGATCCTTCAGGGGCACGAGGCGATCGGCCATGGCCTTCACGGGGCGTACGTTGGCGTAGAGATCGAGGCCGAAGCGCAGGCCGAACAGGATGTCGCGCGCGTATTCGAGGCCGGGCACGCGCGGATCGCCGAGCGCGCCGAGGAGCACCGCGCTCGCGTCCTTCGCGATGCGCGCGGCGTCTTCTTTGGGGAAGGTGGTGCCGTCGCGCAGGAATCGATCGGCACCGAGATCGAGCTCCCACAGGTCGAGCGGGAGCTTCCTCTCGTCGCGGTAGTGCTCGAGCGCGTGGCGCGCGTGGAGGATGACCTCGGGCCCGATCCCGTCGCCCGGGATGATCGCGATGAGCGCCATGTGCGGGCGTACGCTACCATGACGCGCGATGACCGGAACCGCTCGCCGTCTCGCTGTCGCCGCGCTCCTCGTCACCACCACCGCCTGCGGCGTCTCGAGCGAAGGGCCCGCGCCCGCCACGCCCGCCACGCCCGCCACGCCCTCCTCGCCCGGCGCCGCGTCGAGCAGCCCCGCGGAGCCGGGAGCCGGGTCCACCGCGACCGCCGAGACGAAGCCCTCGAGCGAGAAGGGCTGGCCGTTTGCGTCCGCGCCCACCGAGGACGACAAGAAGGCGCAGCTCGATCGCCTCGCGAAGGATCAGGGACCGATCCGCTCGAACTGGACTCCGCCCGGGAAGAGCGAGCGCTATGGGCACGCCGAGGGACTGATCGCCGCCCCCTACGACGCGGTGAAGACGCGCCTCACCGACTACCCCCGCTACAAGGAGCTCGCGGGGCGGAAGTTCAAGAAGGTGAGCGTCGTCGACAAGCAGGCGTCCGGCACCGATCTCTACTTCCAGCTGCCGATCATGAAGGGCCTCGTGACGATCTGGTACGTGACGCGCTTTGGCGCGCCGCGTCCGGCGCCGGGTGGCGGCGACGTGATCGAGGGCAAATTCGTGAAGGGCAACATCAAGGACATGCAGATCGTCTTCACGCTGCGACCCGGCCCCGACGACAAGAGCACGGTGCTGGTGTGCGATCTGAACCTGGCCATCAATATCCCCGCCCCTCAGGACGCCCTCGACGAGGAGCTCCGCGACGCGTGCGGCGACGCCGTCAACGCCGTCCGCGCCCGCACCACGCAGCCCTGACCGCGCGCCCGCGCGCCCGCAGGCGGCGTCCTATCGGCGTTCTGCCGCGGCGAATGGTTCAGATCCTTCACGATCGTCCCTTGCGCCGCGGGGGACCGCGAATGGTTCAGATCCTTCACGATCGTCGCCTGTCGCGCTGGCCACCTGAAAACCGTTCAGATCCTTCGGGATCGGCCGCTCATCGGTGCGCGGTGAGGACCTCGTCGTCCGCTCTCTTCCCGTCGCGCCATCGCTCGAGTGCGATTTCCGGCTTCCAGGACCGATGATGAAGGATCTTCACCGTTCGGCGCCGAGGCCACGCACCCCGGGCGCGATGTGACGATGAAGGATCTGCACCGTTTCGGGAGAGGGTCGACCGACCGACGGCGAGCCGCGTAGGGCAAACGCCAGCGCTTTTTGGTGGAGGAGCGCCGTGGGGGAAGGTGTGGGCTGCGGGTTCCGTACCAGAGCGCGGAGGTCTTTCCTTATGAAGCTCGGTCTGCTCTCGGCGCTCGGCGTCGTCGTCTCCATTGCCGCCGTCACGGCGTGCGCCACGTCCACCAAGGTCAGCGGGGACCCGAACGGCGGGCCGGACGGCGGGACCGGCGACGCCGACGCGCTCGTCGACGACAACGACGATCCCTCGACCCAGCCGCCCCACTCGCTCGGCTCGATCGTGCTCGGCGAGTCCCACGGCGCCAGCGGCTCCGCCCGCTCGACGCCCATCGTGACCGCGACCTTCATCCCCGACGCAGCCCTCCAGAAGAGCTGCAAGACGAAGATCGCAGGCGGCTGCGAGATCGTCGCCGCGCCGAAGTGCACCAAGAGCACCACCACCGGCACCGGCTGCCTCTCGAACGAGGCCTGCATGTTCGACGAGACGTGCACCGCGGTCTGCAAGGCGTTCTCGACCACCACGCCCATCACCTGCGAGACGCAGTGCGGCCTCAACGAGGTCTGCAAGGTCACCGGCACCAAGGCGGCCTGCGTGAAGGTCCAGACCTTCGACGCCGGCCCGATCGCCTTCAGCGGCACCACCACCACCATCACGCTCTTCCCTCCGTACAGCTTCGAGACCACCGGTCAGGGCGCGCCCTTCCTCGGCGGCTCCGAGCTCCGCGTGCAGGCGCAGGGCGCGCTCGAGGCGGGCTTCGAGAAGTTCGACGAGAAGTTTCTCTCCACCACCTTCCTCGAGACGAACCCGCCGCTGCGGGACCTCTCGCGCGCCGCGGTCTTCGGCACCGGCGCCGTCAGCATCGGCTGGGTGGCGGGGGAGGACAGCGTATCGGTCACCGCGGTGGGACTCGGCGGAAGCGCGGAGTGTCTCGCCGACGACAAGAAGGGCGGGTTCGAGCTGCCGCGCGCGGTCGTCCTCGAGGTCATGAGCTCCGCCGGATCGTCCGGCGCGGAGTCGCTCTCGATCGCCGTCACGCGCGAGCGGCGCGAGGTGAAGAAGGGCAAGAAGACGTTCGG
>JAYTBL010000743.1:0-8029 GCA_043736975.1 Polyangiaceae bacterium | reverse complement strand
AGGACGTGGCGGACGATCTCCATCGCCCGCAGCAGCGGCACGCCGCTCTTGAGCAGCGTGGAGAGGGTGCGCGAGAAGCGCGACACCGCGAGCATGCGAAAGACCGGCCCGAAGAGCGGGAGCTTCAGCTTCGTACCGTCGAACCAAAGCTGCCCCGCGGGTGTTCCCAGGAACTGCACGAAGACGGAGAGCAGGCCTCCCGCGATGAGCCCGAGCACGAGCCCGATGCCGTAGTAGAGAATCGACGCCACGACGAAGAAGAAGAGCACCAGCGCGGCGCCGACGATCGCAGCGAGCACCGTGAAGAGCGTCTTCTTCGCGCCGGGCGCGATGGCCTTGCGGACGAAGACGAACGCCAGCATCGAGGTGATGAACCCGAGCATCACGTTCGACGAGAGCGCGCTCGACACGAAGATCAGGAGCGCGGTGTACCAGGGCAGCGCGCGGTCGAGCGTCGCGTAGATGTTCGTCACCTTGGGCACGACGACGATCATCATCATCGTCATGAGCAACATGCCCATGCCGAGCATGAGGATCGGGTACGCCAGGGCGGCGGTGACCTTACCGCGCAGGCGTGCGGCGCCCTCCATGAAGTCGGCGAGGCGCTCGAGGACCTGCTCCAGCGTGCCCGAGGCCTCCCCGGCCGCGACCATGTTCACGTAGATGGGCGGAAAGATGCTGCCGTGCGGCTCGATCGACTTCGCGAGGCTCGTGCCCTCGTTCAGGTCGTCGCGCACGTTCGCGAGGACCTTCTTCAGCTCGTCCTTCTCGACCTGCTCGGTGAGCGCGCTCACCGACTCGACCAGCGGGATGCCCGCGCCGACCAGCGTGGCGAGCTGGCGCGTCATCATCGCCACGTCGCTGGTGGAGACGCGATTGAAGAACGCGCCGAAGTTGATGGCGCGGCTCCCCTTCTTCTTGTCCTTCTCCTCGTTGGCCTCGGTGAGCAGGATGCCCTCGCGCTTCAGCGCGGTGCGCAGGACCTTCGGGTTGTCGGCGTCGCGCACGCCGTGCACGTGCTTGCCGCTGGCGACCAGCAGACCGCGGTAGACGAAGACAGCCATCGCCTAGACCCTCACGTTCCGGACGCTGGGACGATCGGGCTCGATCTCCATGTCGTCCTGCGTCGCGAGGAGAACCTCTTCGACGCTGGTCATGCCCGACAGGACCTTGCGTGCGCCGTCGTCGCGGAGACCGTCCATGCCCTGCTCCATCGCCGCGCGCTTGATGGTCTGGGCGTCGGCGCCCCTGAGGACCAGCGGGCCGACCGCGTCATCCATCATGAGGAGCTCGTAGATGCCGCGGCGGCCCATGAAGCCGGTCGAGGCGCACTTGTCACAGCCCTTGGGCCGGAAGATCGTGACGTAGGGGCCGGGGTAGGTGTCGAGCACGTCGTCGGCGAGGGTCATGGCGCGCGGGTAGTAGCGCGAGCCGGGGATCACCTTGCGCTTGCGGCGCGCGGCGCAGCGCTCGGGCGTGATGCCGAGCTCCTCGAGATCGTTGGGCGAGGCCTCGTAGGCCTCCTTGCAGTGCGGGCACAGCATGCGCACGAGGCGCTGCGCGAGCACGCCCACCACCGACGAACGGAGGAGGAAGGGCTCGACGCCCATGTCGATCATGCGGGTGAAGGCGCCCGGGGCGTCGTTGGTGTGGATCGTGGAGAGCACGAGGTGACCGGTCAGCGATGCGTTGATCGCGATCTCGACCGTCTCCTTGTCGCGGATCTCGCCGACCATGACCACGTCCGGATCTTGACGGAGGAAGGCGCGGAGCGCGCTGGCGAAGGTCAGCCCGATCTTCGCGTTGACGTGCACCTGATGGATCTGCGGGAGCTCGTACTCGACCGGATCCTCGGCGGTGAGGATGTTGATGTTCGGCTGGTTGATCCGGTTGAGGCACGCGTAGAGCGTGGTGGTCTTTCCCGAGCCGGTGGGGCCGGTGACCAGGATGATGCCGTCCGGCTTGTGGATGAGGGCGTCCATCAGGTGATAGTCGCGCGGGCTGAAGCCGAGGTCGGGCAGGTCGAGCAGGACGCTCGACTTGTTGAGCAGACGCATGACGATGCGCTCGTAGGCGCGGCTCGTCGGGATGGTGCTGACGCGGATGTCGAAGCCCTTGCCGGCGATCTTCTTGGTGATGCGCCCGTCCTGCGGGAGACGCTTCTCCGCGATGTTCAGCGAGGCCTCGATCTTGATGCGGCCGACGATGGAGTTCATGAACGCTCGGGGGGCGCGACGAGCAACGTAGAGCTCGCCGTCGATCCTGTAGCGGACGATGACCTCCTTCTCTTCCGGCTCGATGTGGATATCGCTCGCGCGCTCCTTCATCGCCTGAAGGAAGAGCGAGTTGACCCAGCGGATGACCGGCGCCTCGTCGTCGGAGTCGAGGATGTCGCCGCCGTCGACCTCGTGTTCGTCGATCTGCCCGCCGTCGTTCTCGAGCACGCCGCCGCCGGCCTCGCGCTCGTACACGCGGTTGATGGCGTCGGTGATCTTCTCGCTGGAGGCGACGCTCACCTCGACGCCCTTGCCGAAGAGGATGCGCATCTCGTCGAGCGCGACGGTATCGAAGGGATCGCCGATCAGCGCGTAGACCGCGGCGTCGTCCTCGGAGACGACGAGGATCTTGTGGTTCTTCGCGAACGAGATGGGCAGGCGCGTCGCGAGCTCGGTCGAGATGCGCTCGACGTCCGGTCGATCGACGTAGGGCAGCTCCGCCTCGGCGGCGAGCGCCTGCGCGATCGACGCGTCGTCGAGGACGTTGCCGTTCACCAGCAGGTCGGTGAGGTCGATCCCCTTCTCGCGCTGGATCGCGTACATCGCCTCGAGGCGATCGAGCGGGATGCCTGCGCGTCGATGAAGGATCTCACCCAGGAATCGCTGCTCCATGCTCGCTCTTACTTCTCGATCTTCTCGATGTTGCGGACCGCGGGATTCACGTTGATGGGGGGCGTCGCGCCACCGGGCGCGGGCGGCGCGGTGGTGCCCCCGGTGCCGCCGGCGGGGCGCGTGGTGCCCTGGGGCATCTCGAGCGGGCGCTGCGGGTCGTGCGTCTTCAGCTGGCGCGGCTTCGTGATCTCGTCGAGGCGCTTGCGCTCCTCGAGCCCGAAGTAAGACTGGCGGATGTCCTCCACCAGGCCATTCATGCGCGACCAGTCCTTGGGCGGCTTGTAGTCCGAGGAGTCGGAGAAGACGAAGTAGCGGTCGAGGTACTCCTGGCGCTCCTGCATCTTGCGCTCGAATACGGTGCGGAGGTCCTGCTGGTTCCGGATGATGTACGGCGTCATCACCAGGATGAGGTTCCGCTTCTCGACCGTGTCCTTGCGCTTGCGGAAGAGCGCGCCGAGCACCGGGATGTCGCCCAGCACCGGGACCTTCTCCTCGGCGCGCGACGTGACGTTGCGGATGAGCCCGCCGATCACGACCGTCTGCTGATCCTGGACCACGAGCTTGGTGGTCGCGGTGCGCTTGCTGATCGGGATGGCGCCCAGGGTTCCGCCGAGCGGCGCGCCCTGCTCGCTGATCTCCTCGCTCACGTCGAGGCGGACCTCGTTGGAGTCGTTGAGGTGCGGCTTGATCTTGATCTTCGTACCGACGTCCTGCCGGGGCGAGCCCACCGAGCCGAAGCCGCCGAGACCGCCCAGCGCTCCGAGCGCGCCCGCACCCGCGGCGCCCGCAGCGCCGGGGAACGCGGCGACCGCGTTCGTCTGGAGCGGGATGTTGTCGCCGACGTTGATCTCGGCGTCCTCGTTGTCGAGCGCGAGGATGTGGGGCGTGGAGAGCAGGTCGGAGTCGCCGGTCTGCGCGAGCGCCTGGATGAACGTGCCGAACGCCGGCACCGAGATGCCGGTTCCGAGGAAGTTCTGCGAGCCCGAGATGCCGGGACCGCGCACGCCGAGCGCGAAGCCCTGGAGCGCATCGGGATCGGTGGGCACCGGCGGGATGGTGTTCGTGATCTTGTTGCCGCCGAAGACCAGCGAGTCGTTCTTCTGATCGAACTCGAACGGCGCGCCGCCGTGGAAGCTAACGCCGAGCGAGTTCGAGCGCTTGAGCTGCAGGTCCATGATGACCGCCTCGATGAACACCTGGCGCCGCGGCTGGTCGAGGCGATCGATGACCGAGCGCAGCGAGGCGTAGTCGCGCAGCGAGGACGTGACGACGATCGAGTTCGTGGCCTTGTCCGCCGAGACCTTGATGCCACCCTCGAAAATGCCGGTTGCCGCTGCCGCGGGCTGGGGCTGCGCCTGCCCGCGGCCTCCGCCGCCGGGCGCTGGCGCGTTCGAGCCGGTGATGATGTCGGTGAGCGTCTTGGTGAGCTCGGTCGCGTCCGCGTGCTGCAGCGGCAGGACGTGGATCTCACCCTCACCGGTCTGCGGGACGTCGATGCGCTTGATCAGCTCGAGGATGCGCAGGTACGCGCGCTCGGTGGCGACGATGACGAGGGAGTTCGAGCGGTCGTCGGAGACGATCTTTGCGACGTGGAGATCGCCGATCGACGGCGTGATCGAGGTCGTGCCGCCGCCGCCCGGCTTGGGGGAGGAGGGCGCGCCGCCGGCGCCGCCGCTCTTGACGTCGAACAGCTCGTTGATGCGCTTCTCGACGTCGCTCGCCGAGGCGTAGTGCACGGGCTCGATGAAGATCTGATCACCGCTCGAGCCGACGTCGATCTCCTCGAGGAGCTGCATCATCCGCCGGATGTTGGTGCCGGTATCGGTGAGGATGATCATGTTCGAGGGGCCGTAGACGGTGATGTCGGCCTCCTTGGACTTGAACTTCCCGAGCACGTTCGCGGCGTCGTCGGCGCTGATGTGGCCGAGGCGATGCATGCGCGTGACGAAGCGATCCTCGGCGGGTGAGCCCTGCGACGCGCCGTAGATCGGCGTGCCCTGGTTCGCGATCTGGTTGGTCTCGACGATCTTGAGGAAGCGGCCGTGCGGGACGACCGTCAGCCCGTTCGTCTCGAGGATGGAGAGGAACGCCTGGTAGGCCTCGGAGACGGTGACCTTCTGCGGCGAGTAGACCGTCGCCTTGATGTTCTTGACCTTGCCGCCGAAGATGAAGCGCTTGCCGGTGAGCTGCGCGATGACGCGCACCAGCTCGGCGAGGTCGGCATCCTCCAGCGAGAACGCCACGCGGTAATTGGGGCTGCGCGGCTCGAACTCGAGCGCGTTCTCGAACTGCCCGAGCGACGTGGTGTCGGACGGCGCCTTGGTGCCGGGCGGGCCCTTGCCGAGCGCGCCAGCGGCGGGAACACCGCCGGTTGCCGCGGGGGCGGGCGTCGCCGTGCCGGCGGGCGCGGGCGTCACGGGTGTCGCGGGTGTCGCGGGCGTCGCGGCCGGCGCAGGGGTGGCCGGCGTGCCGATGGTCGCGGCCCCGGCTCCCGCGTTCACCCGGTCCTTGAGACGCGGCTGCGCGTGCGCGAGCCCCACCGTCAGAGGAACAGCGCCGATCGTCAGCAGAAGGATGTGCCTGGTCTTCATCGTGCTCGGAAAGGACAAGTGAGTGCTGCGGTACGGCGGAGAGAGCGAGCGAGTCGGGAGCGCTTCAGATCGAGAGAGGCTTCTTCGCCGCGGGCGTGTCGGTGGCCTGCGCGGCGCTGCCGGCGTTGAGCGCGCGGCTGGTGACGGCGACGGCGACGACGCTGAGGACGCCGACGAAGATCACACACGCGCCGACCAGGACCAACGCCGTGCGGAGCGTGCGGGCGGCGAGCGTGGAGGACGAGGACTTTGCTTCGGTGTTGCTCATGGTGCTGTTGTCCTTCGGCCGATCACTTGATGTTGTAGTCGAGGTTCATGTTCTGGCCCTTGCGGTTCACCTGCACGACCAGCTTGTCGGCCGTGCGGAGTCGCGCGTAGGCCTCGAGCGCCTTCTCGGGGCTCGCCATGTCGAAGCCGTTGATCGTCTGGAGGCGATCACCGTTCTCCATGCCGAGCGTCCCCAGGAGCGTCTCGGGGCGGATGCCGAACATCCGGATGCCGACGACCTTGCCGTTCTCCTGCTCGGGGACGATGCGCGCCTGGCGCATCAGCTCCGACTGGTTCTCGAGGATCTTGTCGACGACGCCGCGGTCGATGTTGAACTCATTGGCCGAGACCCGCTGAATGCCCTTGGCGAGCGCGGGATCGAGGCCGGGGGCGCCGCCCTTGGGCGCGGGCGCCGCGGGCGCGGCGACGGGCGCAGCGGCGACCGGGACGTCGGCCGGCTTGAAGAGCTGCGCCTGACAGAGCGAGCCGCTGTTCTGGAACCACACCCGGTCCCAGCCGACGAAGTGGATCTTCTTGCCGCTGATCTCGCCGCCGCGGCGCCGGAGCACCGACTTCGGCTCGCCGCCGCCGGTGACGGCCGCGAACGACCAGTCGGGATCGCTGGAGGCGGCGATGACGAGCACCTTCACCCCCTCGCACTGTGGCGCGTTGAACGGATCGCTCGTGTCGAGCGTGGCGCTCGACGAGACCGCGCTGTCGTCGACGACCGGCGGCTTCAGCGAGCCAGTCACATGATCGAAGGGGTTGCGGTTGAGGATCGGCTCGGCGGAGAGGTTCCGCGCCGAGCCGTTCGCCATGGGGACCGACCTGGCGACGGGGGGCGGCGCCGCGAGCGTCTTGTCGTCGGGCGTGAGGCTGATGCCGACGAGCTGCGTGACGGCCTGCGCGTTGAGGAGCGCCGCGACCGCGACGAGCGGCAACACGACGAGCCAGAAGTTCTTACGGAGGAGCTGATCGACGGCCATGACGGGTGATCCACGCGAGCTGTTGCGAGGCGCATGCCACCAAGAAAGCCACGGTAAATCCAGGCCTATTTGCGCTGTGGACAACGATGCGTTCGCCACCTTGGCGAGGAGGTCGAGGTGAGCGTCCGCCCGCTGCCAAACTGACAACGCGATCGTGTCGCTCGGGCTTGGCGAGGGAGAGCCAGGCACACGCGTTGCCACGTCACCTCCCATGCCCGCGACGAAGCTTCAGGCTTCTTCGCTCTCGCCTTCGACGCCGTCCAGCTTGCGGTAGATCGTGCGCGTGGAGATGCCGAGGAGCTGCGCGGCCAGGCTCTTGTCCCCCTTCGTGTGCTTCAGGGTCTCCTTGATCACCCGCAGCTCGATCTCCGAAAGCGGCGTGCCGACCGGAAATTCCAGCGACCGCGGCGCGGTGTCCGACGACTTCACGATCGCCTCCGGCAGATCGTTCTCGCTCAGCGTGTCGCCGCGCGAGAGGACCACCGCGCGCTCGATCACGTTCTCCAGCTCGCGCACGTTGCCCGGCCACGCGTAGTCGAGCATCCGCTCGAGCGCGGCGCGCGCCACGATGAGCCGCGCCTTGCCGTTCTTCTTCGCATAGAGGCCGACGAAGTGATCGACCAGGAGCGGCACGTCCTCGCGACGCGCGCGCAGCGGCGGCGCGGTGACGGCGATGACGTTGAGCCGGTAGTAGAGATCCTCGCGGAAGCGCCCCGCCTGGACCTCCGCGAGGAGATCACGGTTGGTCGCGGCGACGATGCGGACGTCCGCCTTCACGGTGTTGCCGCCGAGCGGCTCGTATTCGCCCTCCTGGAGGACGCGCAGCAGCTTGACCTGCACCTGCGGCGAGAGCTCGCCGATCTCGTCGAGGAACAGCGTGCCCGCGGTGGCCTTCGCGAAGCGGCCGTCCTTCTTCGTCACCGCGCCCGTGAACGCGCCGCGCTCGTGGCCAAACAGCTCGGACTCGAGGAGCTGGGGCGCGAGCCCTGCGCAATTGATCTCGAAGAACGGCTTGTCCCTCCGGACGCTGCGCGTGTGGATGCGCCGCGCGAGCCACGATTTTCCGACACCAGTCTCGCCGAGCAAGAGCACCGTGGCGTCGCGGTCGTCCGCCACGCGCTCTGCGGTCGCGACCACCTCGCGCATGCGGGAGGTCGGTGCGCCGGGTGGCCCGAGGCTCGCGCCGGGGGCCGGCGGCGGGTCCGAGCCGATGGCCGTGAGCACCTGCGTCGCTCTTCGCCACTGCGAGAGCTCCGTGAGATCGCGCGCGATGCTGACGACCCGCTGCGCCTTTCCG
>JAYTBL010000742.1:0-3252 GCA_043736975.1 Polyangiaceae bacterium | reverse complement strand
CTCCTGCGGTCGCGCTTGCGCTGCTGATCTCGCTGGGCGGCGTGGTGCTCGTGCTGCACCCGAGCTTCTCGTTCCGCGAGGGCGCCGCGCAGGGGCCGAGCGCTGGCGTGACCGCCGCGGTAGCGATCGGCGCCTCGTTCCTCGGGTCGCTCGCGATGATGCAGCTGCGGCGCGTCGGCCAGACGGAGACCGCCGAGGCCATCGCCGCGCAGTACTCGCTGTTCGCAGCGGCCGCGCTGGGGCTCCTCTCGCTCGCCGATCTACGGATGCCCACGGTCCGGGACGCCCTGGCAATGGTGGGCGCCGGCATCTGCGCCGGCTTCGGGCAGATCCTGCTGACGCGCGCCTACACGCTCGAGCGCGCCGCGCGCGTCAGCGGCATCGGGTACCTCTCGGTGGTGGCGAGCGCGCTACTCGGGGCGGCGATCCTGAACGAGCGCCCCGCCCCGAGCGCGCTGGCGGGCATGGGCCTCGTGGTGCTCGGCGGCCTCGTGGTCACGTTCACGCGAGACAAGCTCGCCCCTGCCGTCTCGCCTCGTACTGGCGGCGGTTAGCTGTTAGCTGTTAGCCCCCATGGATCGCTTGGTCGTCGTCGGCGCCCGGCAGCACAACCTGCAGAATGTGAGCATCTCGCTCCCACGCGGGAAGCTCGTGGTCTTCACCGGGCCGAGCGGTTCGGGCAAATCATCGCTCGCGTTCGACACGATTTATGCGGAGGGGCAGCGCCGCTATGTCGAGTCGCTGAGCGCCTACGCCCGGCAGTTCCTCGAGCAGCTCGCCAAGCCCGACGTCGATCGCATCGACGGGCTCTCTCCCGCGATCGCCATCGAGCAGCGGCCGCTCTCCAAGTCGCCGCGCTCGACCGTGGGCACGGTCACCGAGATCGCCGACTACCTGCGCCTCTTGTTCGCGCGCGTCGGCATTCCCCACTGCCCGAGCTGCGGCAAGCGCATCGAGGCGCAGACGGTCCAGCAGATCGTCGACCGCATCCTCGCGATGCCGGAAGGATCGCGCTTCAGCGTGCTCGCGCCGGTCGCCCGCGCTCGCAAGGGCGAGCTCAAGCTCGAGCTGCAGCGCATCCGCGAGGACGGATTCGTGCGCGTGCGTGTCGACGGCGCCGTGGTCGACGTGGGTGACACGACCGAGCTCGACCGCACCAAGCCCCACGATCTCGACGTCGTCGTCGATCGCATCGTGCTGAAGGACGGCGTGAAGGGTCGCCTCACGGAGAGCGTCGAGCTCGCGCTGAAGGTCGGCGAGGGCCGCATGCTCGTCGCCGTAGAGGGTGAAGAGCCGTTCTGGATGTCGGAGCGCTTCGCGTGCGTGGACTGCGGGATCTCGCTGCCGCCCATCGAGCCGCGCATGTTCTCGTTCAACGGTCCGCACGGCGCTTGCCCCGCGTGCGCGGGCCTCGGGGCGCGCACCGTGGTCGACCCGGAGCGCATCGTCGGTGACCCCAAGCGGTCGCTGCGCGAGGGGGTGGTGCTGGCGTGGGGCCGCCGCGGCTCGGTCGCGCTCGCTACCGAGCTGAGCCGCGCGGTCGAGGCGCTGGGCGTCGATCCCGATCTGGCGTGGTCGAAGCTGCCCGAGGCGCTACAGAAGACGCTCCTCTTCGGCGACACCGGCGAGGAGAAGCCGGCGAAGCGGGCGCGCGCCGCGAAGAAGAAGTACGTCGGCATCGTCCCGCGGCTCGAGGCTCGCCTCGAGGACGACGGCGCGTCCGGCCCCGATGACAACGACGATCCCGACGAGGACGAGGGCGCGATCGGCGACGACGAGCTCGGCCGCTTCCTCGTCACGCGCACCTGCTCGTCGTGCAAGGGCCGCCGCCTGCGGCCCGAGGCGCTCGCGATCAAGCTTGGTGAGCGCGACATCGCGGAGCTCGGGCGCATGCCGCTCGAGAAGCTGCGCGTGTTTCTGGGCGCGCTGGGCGGCGCCGGCCCGGTGATCGTCGACGAGAGCGAGCACACGCACTTCACGGCGCGCGAACGTGCGGTGGCGGAGCCGCTGCTGCGCGCGGTGACGGCGCGCCTAGGCTTCCTCATCGACGTCGGCCTCGACTACCTCTCGCTCGACCGCAGCGCGCAGACGCTCTCGAGCGGCGAGGGCCAGCGCATCCGGCTCGCCACGCAGATCGGCGCGGCGCTGGTGGGCGTCCTCTACGTACTCGACGAGCCGTCGGTCGGGCTTCACGCGCGGGACAACGCGCGGCTCATCGAGGCGCAGGCGCGCCTGCGCGATCTCGGCAACACGGTGTTCGTCGTCGAGCACGATCGCGAGGCGATCCTCGCGGCGGACCACGTCGTCGACATGGGGCCGGGCGCGGGCGTACACGGCGGAACGGTGGTCGCGGAGGGCACGCCGGCACAGCTCATGGCGAACCCGAAGTCGATCACCGGCCCGTGGCTCTCGGGCGCGAAGCAGCTCCCGGTGCCGAGAAACCGCAAGGCCAAGACCAAGGGCGCAGTGCGCATCGTCGGCGCGCGGGCGCACAACCTGAAGAACGTCACCGTCGCGGTGCCCACCGGCATCTTCACGTGCTTCACCGGCGTGTCGGGGAGCGGGAAGTCGAGCCTCGTCGTCGATACGCTGCTGCCTGCGGCGCGCGCGAAGCTCTACTCGGCGACGGCTCCGATCGGCGAATGCGACGCCGTCGAGGGTCTCGACAACGTCGACAAGGTCATCTCGATCGATCAAGCGCCGATCGGGCGTACGCCGCGCTCCAATCCCGCGACGTACACCGGCGTGTTCGCGCTGCTACGCGAGCTCTACGCCGGACTGCCGGAGGCGCGCGTGCGCGGCTACAAGGCGGGTCGCTTCTCCTTCAACGTGAAGGGCGGGCGCTGCGAGGCGTGTCAGGGCGACGGCGTCCTGCGCGTCGAGATGCACTTCCTGCCCGACATCTTCGTCACGTGCGAGACGTGCGCGGGCAAGCGCTACAACCGCGAGACGCTGGAGGTTCGTTACCGAGGGCTCTCCATCGCAGACGCGCTCGGCATCACCGTCGTGCAGGCGCTCGAGCTCTTCGACACCATCCCGCGCGTGCGCGATCGGCTGGACGCGCTGCGCCGCGTCGGCCTCGGGTACCTCACGCTAGGGCAGCCGGCGACGACGCTCTCCGGCGGCGAGGCACAGCGTGTGAAGCTCGCGCGTGAGCTGGCGCGCAAGGCTACCGGCCGCACGCTCTACATCCTCGACGAGCCGACCACAGGCCTCCACTTCATGGACATCGAGGTGCTGCTGGGCGCCATC
>JAYTBL010000741.1:0-8043 GCA_043736975.1 Polyangiaceae bacterium | reverse complement strand
CGATCCCGAGCGGTGACGGCGCGAGCGCGACGGTCGCCACGGTGCCTGCGGCGATGTCGAGCCTGTCGAACCCGAAGGGGGTCGTGCGCGTGGTGGTCCGGTCGAAGTCGACGCAGAGCACGACCTTCGAATCGGAGGCGAGAGAGTCGCAGAACGTCGGTGAGCCTCCGTCCGGGTCGACGGCCACGTTCGTGTCGCCGCTCGGGCCATCGCTCGTCATCGCCGCGTCCCCGGCCGCGTCCCCCGCGGCGTCGCCGGGCGATGGTCCGGAGGCGACGGCGCTCAGCCCGCACGCCGCAAGCATCGCCAGTGGCATCGCGATCAGGCGCAAGTTGGCGGCCTTCGCTCGCGCCAGGGACGCGCCTGCTCGAGCTGTGCGGCGAGGCGAAAGAGCGTTGCCTCGTCGCCGAAGCGCCCGGTGAACATCGTGCCGATCGGCAGACCTGCGGCGTTCCAGTAGAGCGGCACGCTCATCGAGGGCTGCCCGGTGATGTTGGCGAGCGGAGTGTACGGAATGAACGCGAACGTCTTCTTCGCGATCACGTCGACGAGCGCGTCGATGCGCAGGACGGAGCGGAGCCCCATGGCGGCGATGAGCCGCTGCGCGCTTGCCTCGACGCCGTGCGGAGCGAGCGAGCCGATCCGCGGCGGCGGCGCGCCGAGGGTCGGGGTGAGGATGACATCGAACGATGCCTGGAAGTCTGCGACGCGGCGGGCGAGCGCGTGCAGCCTCCGCCGCGCGTTCTCGAGCTTCGCGCCCCCCATCGTACGACCGAGCAACCCGACCACCCAGGTCGAGGTCTCGAAGTCGCGGTGGGTCGCACGGCGACCGACCACCCGCGCTGCCTCGTCGATGTCGCACGCGGTGGCGACCGCGACCAGGGTGGTGAAGTCGACCGCGAGCTGGTCGCGATCGATCGGGAGCTCGCGCTCTTCGACGTGGTGGCCGAGCGACTCGCAGAGCTTGGCTGCGTCATCGACGGCCGCGAGCACGTCGGGATGAGGGGCGCCTGGCAGGAAGGGCGTCTTGCAGAGCGCGATGCGCAGCTTGCCCGGCGCGCGCGAGGCCTCCTCGAGGAACGGGCCAGTCTTGGGCGGCGCGTCGTAGGGCGCACCGCGCTCGTACCCGTCGGTCGCGTCGAGCAGCGCGGCGCTGTCGCGGACCGAGAGGGTGAGCGCGTGATCGAGCGCCAAGCCGAACCAGCCCTCCCCCGCGTCAGGCCCGACCGGGGTGCGGCCGCGCGTGGGCTTCAGGCCGAACACCCCGCAGATCGAGGCGGGGATGCGGATGGATCCACCGCCGTCGCCGCCGTGCGCCATGGGCGCGATCCGCGCTCCGACGACCGCGCCCGCGCCCCCGCTCGAGCCCCCGGTGTTGTGCGCGAGCGACCACGGGTTGTGAGTCGGCCCGTGGAGGAGCGGCTCGGTGAAGGGCGTGAGCCCGAGCTCGGGCGTGTTCGTCTTGCCGACCAGCACGAGCCCTGCGCGGCGGTAGCGCTCGATCAGGGTGCTGTCATGCTTCGGCACGTCGTCGGCGTAGAAGCGCCCGCCGCGCGTGAAGCGCACGCCGGCGACGGCCTGGGCGAGATCCTTGACGAAGAAGGGGATGCCGCGGAACGGCCCCGGGGGCAGGTCCTCCGCGGCCGCCGCGCGGGCGGCGTCGAACATCGGCGTCACGACGGCGTTGAGCTGGGGGTTCAAGCGCTCCACGTTCGCGATGCAGGCCTCGACGAGCTCGGTCGGCGTCACCTCGCGACGGCGCACGAGCTCTGCAAGACCGAGCGCATCGTGGTCGCCGAGCGTGGAAGAGGTGGAAGAGATGGGCATGGCAGCTCAGGCTACCAGCAGTCTCGCACGGGTCGACCAGGCGGGCTGACCCCCGCGCATCTCGGACGTCGACGATCACGCCCACCGCGAAGCCGTAGTACACTCTCCGTGGTCATGGTGAAGCGCTCCGGAGCCCGAGCCTCGTTTGCGCTCGCAAGGATCGTCGGTTTGGCCGGCGTCCTGCTGTTGACGGGCTGCCCCTATACCGAGGGCTGCGAGACGCTCGCCGAGCCCGGGCCCGACGCCGGCAGTCGGCTGGACGGCAGCTTCGAGGGCTCCGAGGGGTCCCTCGTCGACGCGGGGCCCGCCCAGCCTCGCTGCGTCGGCCTCACGGCGACCTGCGGCGGTGAGAGCTGCTGCGCCTCCTCCGAGGTGCCGGGAGGCACCTTCAACCGCCTGAACGATCCGCTCCTCCCCGCGACGGTGAGCACGTTCCGCCTCGACACGTACGAGGTGATCGTGGGGCGGTTCCGCGCCTTCGTGAACGCGGGCCAGGGCACGAAGAAGAGCCCGCCCGCCGACGGCGCCGGCGCCCATCCGCTCATCCCGAACAGCGGCTGGAACAACACCTTCAACGCCGGGCTCAGCGACGATCGCGAGTCCCTCGTCGACGCCCTCAAATGCGACCCCGATCTCTACAACGCCTACAGCGAGACCGCAGGCGTCAACGACACGCTCCCCATGAACTGCGTCACGTGGTTCGAGGCGATGGCGTTCTGCGCGTGGGACGGCGGCAGGCTCCCCACCGAGACGGAGTGGAACTACGCCGCCGCCGGAGGCAGCCTCCAGCTCGAGGCGCCGTGGGGCGGGGGAGACGAGGTCGCGATCGACAAGTCGCGCGTGGCGTTCGGCTGCCAGTCGGGAGACTCGATCGCCGATCCCGGCGCGCCGCCTTGCACGTTCAAGGACTACACGCCGGTCGGCATCCACCCCACCGGCAGGGCGCGCTTCGGGCACGCCGACATGTCCGGTGATGTCTGGGAGCGCGTGCTCGATTACTTCGTCGACCCGTTCCGGCTGACCGAGTGCATCGACTGCGCCGACCTCCAGCCCACCGAGGTCGGCCGCGTGATCCGCGGCGGCGCCATCAACTGGGGCGCGGATTTCCAGCGCACCACGAACCGCACCGCGGTCAACTCCGAGACGTCGGGCACGCGCACGAACACCGTCGGCTTCCGCTGCGCGCGCTCCGTCCCCTAGCCCCATGGTCACGCACGGATTCTTGCCCGCCGATCCGGCGCGCGCCGACCGCGCGCTCTTCGCGAGCCATCACGCGCCGACGCCCCCCGTGCGCGACGTCGCGTACGTGCTGTGTCCGCCGCTCCACCTCGAGCTCATCCAGAGCTACCGCAGCATGCGCCGCTGCGCCGAGGAGCTCGCCGCGGCCGGCTTCCACGTCCTGCGCCTCCACTACGACGGGACGGGCGAGTCGGTAGGTGGTGACGACGAGGATCCCGGGCGCGTCGTGGCCTGGCTGGCGAGCGTGCAGCGCGCCGTCCTCGCGCTGGCCGCGGTCCCCGGGGTGGTCAGCGTGGGGCTGATCGGAGTCCGGATCGGCGCCACGTTCGCGCTGGCAGCGTCGACCCACCTCGATCTCTCGCAGCTCGTCCTCTGGGAGCTCGTGGGGGGCGCGGCGTACGGCCGCGAGCTCGCCATCCTCGCGTCGTCTTCCCCGCAGCGCGTCCCCGGGGGCCTCGTCTGCGCGGGCTACTGGGTCGCGGACGCGACGCTCGCCGAGCTCGGCGCGCTCGACGTCGAGCGGCTCGAGCCGCGCGGCCGGCCCGAGGTCCTGCTCGTTCACCGCGACGATCGCAAGCCGGCGGCGCGCTTCCGCGCGCACTTCGAAGGTCTTGGCTGCCCCACCACGGCGACGCAGCTCGCGGGGCACAAGCAGATGCTCGTCATGCCGCACAAGTCGCGCGTGCCCGACGCCATCCTGGGCGGCATTCGCGACTGGGCGCTCGCGCGGTCGCGCGTGGTCGATGGCCCGGCGGTCAGCGGCCTTGCGCTGGAGCAGGAGGCGACCGCCGCCGGGCTGCGCTGGCGTGTGCTCTCGTTCGGGCCTGCAGGTCGCCTCTTCGGCGTCCTCACCGAGCCTGCCTCCGGCATGACGGCGGGCGCCGCGCCGGTCCTCCTCCTCACGGGCGGCGTGACGCCGCGAACCGCAGGCAACGGTAGCTACGTCGCGATCGCGAGGCGTCTCGCAGGCAAGGGACACACGGTCCTCCGCATGGACGCCGCATCCATCGGCGAGAGCGGCGTCGTCGACGGCTCCGAGGGCGACGGCAACGATGGCTTTCCCGACAGCCTGGTCGACGACACGCGCGCCGGCCTCGAGCGCGCGAGCGCGGCCGCGCCCGGCGCGAAGGTCTGGCTGGTCGGCCTCTGCTCCGGGGCCTACGCGGCGTTCCAGAACGCGCTGCGTGATCCGCGGGTGGGCGGGCTCGTCCTCATCAACCCGGTCGCGCTCCGCGAGCTCGTCGCAGCGCCGGGCGACGGCGACACCGCGGCCGCGAGCGCGCTCGAGAAGGTCGATCAGCTCGAGCAGATGCAGCGCTACTGGCAGGTGATGCGCAGCCCGGAGAGCTGGAAGAAGCTCCTGTCGGGACAGGCCGACGTCCGTCATCTCGCCGGCGTCCTGCGCGCCCGTCTCGGCGCGCGGCTCCTGGCGGCGAAGGAGAGCCTCGAGGCGCGGCTCGGTCGCGCGCCGCGCGGGCTCGCCGGCGACCTCGACACGCTGCTGGCGCGCGGGGTCCGCGTGAGCCTCGTCTTCTCCGAGGGTGATCCGGGCCACGCGCTGGTCCTCGGCGAGCTCGGCGCCCGGCTCGAGGAGCTCACGGGCAAGGGCCTACGCGTCGAGGTCTTCGCAGGCGCCGACCACAACTTCCACGAGCTCGCGTCGCGCCGCGAGCTGCTGGCGTGGCTGGACGAGGCGATCGCCGGGTGATTGCCTACGGCGACTTGCTGGCTTCGATGGTGCGCGAGAAGGCGCCGAGGTTGGCGCGGTTACCGTTGGGCATCGGCTCCTCGTCGACGGCCGCCTTGGGGTCGGCCTTGTCGATCGCCGCGCTGGTGACCTTGTCCTTGACCCACGCGCCCTTGAAGAAGCGACCGGCCGCCGACTTCTCGTGGTAGTCGTCCGCCGCCTCGTCGCCGAAGTCGATCGAGGCCGGCTGCGTCATGCCTGCGCCGATCTTGCAGTTTGCGGGCTTCGCGATCGCGAGACCCCGGGCGCTGCCCGAGGCGCAGTTGCTCGCGCCGATGCTGTTGCTGACGGTCAGCTCGTTCGCGCCCTCGGCGACGAAGAAGGCGCTGTCGCCGTTGTTCCAGAAGATCGAGTTGGTGAACGTGGCCCTGGAGAAGCCCTCGACGTACGCGTTGCCGCCGAAGGTCGCGTTGCTGGTGGCGCCCTTCTCGTCGTAGACGTTGTTGACGACCGTGAGGTACTCGGCGGTGAGGGTCGAGCCGCCGCCGGCGTAGCCAGTGCCGTCCACGTAGATCGCTCCGCCGCGCACGAAGCCGTTCACGGCGTAGGCGCGGTTCCGGTAGAGGAGGTCGTGGGACATCGTGACGACCGCGCCGTCGTCGACGAACACCGCGCCGCCGATGCCCGCGGTGTTCTCGGTGAAGACGTTGAAGGAGAAGTCGGCCTTGGCGATCTCCTGGAGGCTGTTGCTGTAGACGATGACCGCGCCGCCCCAGCCGCCGTTGATGCCCACGCCGGTGGCGTTGCCGCGGAAGGTGTTGCGCGAGATCTTCGAGCGCGCGGCGTTGAGGTAGACGCCGCCGCCGTGATCGGAGTAGCCGAGGTTCTTCAGGAAGAGGTTCTGGTCGATGGTGAGCGTCACGTCGCCGCCTGCAGCGAGCGCCGCGCCCTTGGCGCCGACGTTGTCGCGAAAGACCGATCCGAAGATGAGCGCGTGCGTACTGTCGAGGAACACCGCGCCACCGACCTGCGACTTCGTTCCGTTGCCGGCGAAGACGCAGCGCGCGATCGTGACCGTGCCGTGCTCCTTGTCGTCGCCCAGGACGAGCAGGCCGCGCTCGCCCTTCTGGATCATCACGCCTTCGATGGCGAAGCTCTTCACTTCGCTGGTGGCGGCGAGCACCGGCGCGTTGTCGTTCGGGGCCTCGAGGACGGTCGCGCAGGCGTTCGTTCGCGCGTCGAACCCGTGCGCGAATCCGCCGAGGACGGTGACGCCGCGGTTCGGGATGAGCAGCTGCTCCACGTACGTGCCCTCGGCGACCCAGACGACGGCCTTCGCGCTCGCCTTGGCGAACGCCTTCGCGAGGGTACGGAACGGCGCCTCCCTCGTGCCTTCCTCCGCGCCGCTGGCCTTCGCGTCGACGAAGAGCGTCGCCGCCCCCTCTGCCGGAGGCATCGTGAGCGTCGGGCAGGACAGCGTGCTCAGCGTCGCGGCGCCGAGGGGCTCGGCGCCGAAGGCGATCGCGCCCTCCTGGCCCGCGCCGGTGCCGACCGCGTCGGTGGGCGCGGCGGCGACGCCGGGCTCGACCGGGACGGGCTCGCCGGAGTCCCGAGCGGGGAGGCAGCCCACGGTGGTGAGCGCGACGAGAGCCGAGAAGCCAAGGAAGGTCTTGAGCATGGAGCACCCCTACCTACGTTGGCGCCCCCAGAAGCTTCCCTGCCGCCCCTGATCATCCCGGGCGTCTCCGCAAGGTCACCAACCTGACGACATTCCGAGGAGTTACCGCCGGGCAGCGGGCAGCACCACACGGTCGAGCTCTGCCGCCATCGCGTCGTAGGCCGCGGCGGTGGGATGGATTCCGTCCTCGGCCCAGAGCTTCCGGTCGGCCTGCTGGCGATAGAGGAGGCGAAGGTCGACGAGCTCGGCGCCCTTGGCGGCCTTCGACTCCCCGAACAACGCGGCGTCGAAGGCGTCACGCTTCGCGGCGGTCCCTCCGTAGCCCTTTCCCTCGGGTGATCGCCACCACTCGTTCTGGCCGAGCACGACCACCCGCGCGCCGCTCCCCGTCGCCGCCTCGAGGATCGCCCGGACCTGGGCGCGGTAGATCTCGAGGGGCACCTTCGTCGCGATGTCGTTCGAGCCCACCTGAAGCGTGATGATCGTCGGCTTGAACGGCGCGATCTCCGGGACCTCGTGGGCGATGACGTCGGCGGCCGTGTAGTGGGGGACTCCGAGGTTCCTGAGCACCACGGTTCGACCGCCCGCCCGCCAGCGCTCCGCGAGGCGCGCGGGGAACGCTGCGGTCTCGAAGTCCGGTGAGCCCTTGCCCTGGCTGATGGAGTCGCCGAGCGCGAGGTAGCGGATCTCGCCGGTGACGGGTTCGGCGCCGCCGTCCACCTTCGAGACCGGCGGGGCCGGCGGCGGCGGGCCGCCCTTGTCCTGGCATCCCGGCAGGACGAGCGTCAGGAGCGAGAGCAGCGAGCGCAGCCGAGCCTTCACGCCCCGCACGATCGGCTACTTGCCGCAGGGCGACGGGATCACGCGCGCGAGCTCGGCGGCCATCTCGTCGTAGCAGGCGTCGGTGGGATGGATCCCGTCCGTGGCCCAGAGCTTCTTGTCGGCATGCGTTCGGTAGAGCGCGCGCAGATCGACGAGCTCCGCGCCGCGCGCCTTCGTCTCCTCGATCAGGACGGCGTCGTAGGCGTCACGCTTCTCCATCGTACCGCCGTAGTTCGGGCCCTCGGGCGACCGCCACCATTCGTTCTGCGGGAGCACGACGACGCGCGCGCCGCTCTTCTTCGCCGCCTCGAGGACCGCCTTGACGTTCGCGCGATACACGTCGACCGAGATGTTGTTGGCGATGTCGTTCGCGCCGACCTGAAGCGTGATGAACGTCGGCTTGAAGGGCGCGATCTCGGGCACCTGGTCCGAGAGGATCTGGCCTGACGTGTAGCCGGAGACGCCGACGTTCTTCAGCTCGACGGTGCAGCCCTTGGCGCGCCACCGCTCGGTCAGACGCGCGGGGAACGCGGCCGTCTCGAAGCTATCGGTGCCGATCCCCTGGGTGATCGAGTCGCCGAGCGAGAGGTAGCGCACGTCGCCGGTCCGGGGATCCGCGCCGCCGCCGGCATCCGAGACGCCGGGCGCCGGGGGGGCCGGACCGGCGGCGCTGTTGCCGCCGCCGCCGCACGCGACCGCCCCCGCCAGGACGAAGAACACGCTTCCTGCTTTCACGCTCGAACTCTAGCCCGCGGCGCCCGGTCCGTCGATGATGCGCATCAATGGCCCC
>JAYTBL010000740.1:0-17028 GCA_043736975.1 Polyangiaceae bacterium | reverse complement strand
GCCGGTGGTCGAGCAGGTGATCCGTCTGGATTAGAAGCTCGCCCATGCGAACAACCGGCAACACGATTCTGATCACTGGCGGCGGCTCGGGGATCGGGCTTGCAGCGGCGAGCCTGCTCGCGAGCATCGGTAACGAAGTGCTCATCTGCGGCCGTCGCGAGAGCACGCTGGAGGCGGCGAAACGAGAGGTCCCGCAGCTCCATACGTTTGCCTGCGACGTGTCCGTCCGCGAGGACCGCGAGCGGTTGGTCGAGTGGGCGACCTCGCGGTTCGGCACGCTCAACGTCCTCATCAACAACGCGGGGATCCAGCGAGAGACCGACTTCTCGGCGGGCGCTCCCGAGCTGACCGACGGCGAGAGCGAGATCGACACGAACTTCACGGCCAGCGTTCATCTCGCGGCGCTCTGCATCCCCCGCTTCCTGAAGCTCGACACGGAGTGCGCAGTGGTGAACGTGACCTCGGGGCTGGCGTTCATCCCGCTGCGGATCGTGCCGGTGTACTGTGCCACGAAAGCCGCGCTTCACTCCTTCTCGATGTCGCTTCGCTCGCAGCTCGAGAGGACGAACGTGCGCGTGTTCGAGATCATCCCGCCGCTGGTGCGAACCGAACTGCACCGCGGGGCGCAGGCGCGCAAGCAGGCGCGGGGAGCGATCTTGCCGAGCCGCGTGGCCAAGGCGTTGGTTCGGGCGATGGAGAAAGAGCAGTACGAAGTGACCGTCGGTCAGGCGCGCGACCTCAAGATCGCCTCCCGCATCGCGCCCCACTTCTTTCACCGCCTGTTGAACAAGGCCGTGGAGAGCTGACGACCGAGCTCGCCTACGCGCGTCGTTCAGGCCACGCGGGGCACCGCAGCGACTACTCGGGGACCTCCATGCCCGCAGGAATGTCGCGCACCCCGTGGAGGATTCGCCAGACGTCCGCGTGGTCGACACGCTCGATGTAGAACACGAGGTGGGGGTAGCGCCTGATTGGCCAGTGGCGAAGGGCGGCGATCGCCAGCTCGTTTCCGTAACGCGGAGAGCCGATCGCGGGGCGACGAGCGATCTGCAGAAACGTTCGCTCGATGGCGTCGACGAAGCCGAGCGCTGCGCGTTCGGCGCCCTCACCGAGGTAGAACTCGACCGCGGCCGCGATGTCTCGCTCCGCGATCGCGCGGAGAATGACCGCCTTGGTCCTCACTTTCGCGCGGGTGCGCGCTGGCGAATCTTGCGCCTTAGCGCGCCGAAGTACGCCTTGTCCGCGGGCTGTCCGGGCGGCGACGCCGCGCCCTCGAGCAAGAGATCGCGCAGGCGCGTGCGGTCCTGATCCCTGCGAATCAACTCGCGGACGTACTCGCTGCTGGTGCTGTAGCCGCCCTGCGTGACCTGTTGGTCCACGTAGACCTTGAGCGACTCAGGCAGGGAGACATTCATGGCAGCCATCGCAAAAGCGTAGCGTCTTGCCATTTTTTGGCAAGACGCGGTCAGCGGGCGGGGCCGACCGCGCGCTCCACGTCGAGCGCGGCCTTCACCGCCTGCGCCTTGAGCTCCACGCGGCGCTCCTGGGCGTCGACGTACGAGGCGTAGGCGTCGAGCAGCTCCAGGATCGACATGCGCCCCTCGCGGTAGGACAGCTCGCCGATGGTCCGCAGGCGATCGATGTCCACCGCGGTGGTGTCGCGGAAGCGCCGCCAGGTCGCGACGCGCACCGCCATCGCGCCGGTCGCGCGCTCCACCTCGCGGCGCACCGTGAGCTCCACCGCGTCCTTCTTTGCGCGCTCCTCGGCGGCGATGGCGTGGCCGCGATCGATCGTGCCCTGGCCGCGATCGAGCAGCGGGATGGGAAGCGAGATCCCCGCGATCATCGCGCCGCCGCCCTGCCCCGCCGAGCCGGGGACGTCGAAGTAGCGCGCGTAGCCCACGCTCACGTCGGGGGAGGGGATGACCTGGCGCTTCAGCACCGCGACCCGCAGCTCGCCGGCGTCGGCGCGGAGGCGCGCGCTGCCGACGTCGGGGCGGCTCGCGAGCGCGCGCTTCACCAGCGCCTCGACCTCGGGGGCGGCCGGCGGATCGCCAACCTCCTCGAGGTCGTCCTCGACGGTGACGGTGCGCGCATCGAGGCTCTGCCCCACCGCCTGCGCGAGCACCGCGCGCGCGCCCAGCAGCTCGGCCTCGGCCTGCGCGAGGCGACCTTCGAGCTTGCTGCGCTCCACGCCCACGCGGATGCGGTCGTACGCGGCGTTCGCGCCCGCGGCGGTGCGCTCGGTCACGACGGTCTCGACCTTGGCGAGATCGGCCATGCCCGCCCGCACCGCGCGCCAGCGCGCCTGCGCGCGCTGGAGATCGACGTACGCGATCTTCGCGTCGCCGATCGCGTCCCACACGTTCGCGGCGTACGCGCGCTCCTCGGCGCCGAGCAGCCCGCGCGCGAGATCCTTGCGCAGGCCGACCTGACCGGCGATCGGGATCACCTGATCGACCGAGATCGCGAGCTCCTCGTTACCGCCTGTCACCACGCCGTGCGTGAGGAAGAGGCCGTTCACGGTGAGGTTGGGGTTGGTCCATACGCCGGCGGCGATGATGTCGGCGCGCGCCTGGCTCAGGCGATGGCGCCCCGCGAGCAGCGTGAGGTTCTCGCGCTTGAGGCGCTCCACCGCGGCGTCGCGCGTCAGCACGGGGCCCGCGCCGGGCAGGGGCGCCTCGGCACGCGCGGTCGTGGTGGCAAAAGACGACGCAGCGCAGAGGAACGCCCCGGCAAGGGCCACGAAGAAGAGACGACGCTGGGGGACGCGCATGCGCGGAGCTTGTCAGGACGCGCCGCGCGCGTGAAGCTTGTCGTTGCCGGCAGCAGGAGAAGAGGGAGAAACGATGCGTGTTCGATGGTCGACTCTGGCAGCGCTCGCCCTCGCCCTCGCCCTCGCGGCGTGCGGAGGGGAGGGCGCGACCGCCGCCCCCGCCGCGGCACCGTCGCCCGCCCTCAGCGCCGCGATGACGCTCGAGCGCTCGCCCGACTCGGGGCAGGTCGATCGCGTCGGCGCCGACGACGGCGCGCTGCATGCGGACGGCGTCAAGGATCTCTCCTTCGTGACGCAGGTCGACGGCCCGCTGGTCTCGGTCTTCCTGGTGAGCGTCGACGACCAGGGCAAGCCCACCGGCCAGTACCAGGCGGACACGCTGGTCGGCGATCAGGCGGGGCCGCCCGAGCTCGGCGGACGACCGGGCGGCACGACGTCGGGGCTCGGCGTCGTGGATGGCGGGCGGCTGCTCAACGCCAAGGATGGATCGCTCGCGCCGCTGGGGGCGGGGCCGCACCGCCTCACGATCTACGTGGCGGAGAGCGCGACGTTGAAGCCCGGAACGAAGCTGCGCGTCTACTTCCAGCGTCCCGACCGGAGCCTGGTCGCGGGCGGAATCGTCACGAACTGAGCGCTACTCGCGCGCCATCCACGGGCAGCGCTTGACCAGCGCCCGGAAGGGCTTCCTGCTGCACTGAAAGCCCGCCTTGTAGCCGAAGTTCTCGACGTCCTTGCACTCCTGGCCCTTCTCGTACGAGCCGACCGACTCGGGCTCGATGGTGCGCCAGCAGTCGCCCATGCGCTCGATGTCCCAGCGGTAGAAGCCGCGGCCGTCCCACCAGTGGCGAACGTAGACCGGGACCTCGTCGCCCACCTCGAACTTCGCGGTGCACTCCGCGAAGGCCTGACCGCCGCGGATGACCTGGAACTGATCGCCGGGGCAGGCGTCCCACTCGACCTCGTAGTCGACCTGGAGGGCAGTGCCGTCGGGCGCCTTCTCCACGATCTCCTTGCGCACGATCTGCACCGCCGACTCGTAGCGCTTCGGCTTCGAGCACGCCGAGGCCGCGAGGCCCACCGCGAGCACGAGGCAGAGCGTGGCGCGCGGCGCGCTCACTGACGCGTCCAGCGCGTGCCGTCGGCGCAGATCGCGCTGTCGACATGGGCAACGGCGAGGGTGGCGTCCTCCACGTCCTTGAGCACCTCGGCGACGATCAGCTTCTTGCCCGGCTCGAGCGGGCCCTTCGACTCGAAGGCCACGAAGTTCTCCCCGCCCTTGAGAAGCGGCGCGGGCTTGCCGAACGCGTCGAAGCCGTAGGCGACGCCGCTCAGCGCGGTGACGGTGCAGCTGCCGCGGTTCTCCACCGTGACGTGGAGCTCGACGCCCTCCTCGTTCGCCCCGACCGCGGCGATGTTCGAGAAGACGGGATCCTTCTCGGCCATGGGCTTGAGCGCCGCGCGGCTCTTGCCGATGGGCATCGGCTTGAGGACCTTGGTGCCGGCCTTGGGGCTGGGGTTGTGACCGGCGCTCTTCTGCACCGCCGAGGGGGTGACCTGCGTGTAGGGCTGCGACCAGCTCCGCTCCATCGTGAAGCGACCGGTGATGAAGCCGATGAGGAGCCCGAGGACGAGCGCGATGGCGGCGATGAGGATGGTCTTCATCATGGATTTCATACGACCACGGCGAGGATCATGATGACCGCGGTGAGGATCGGGACGGCGGTACGCGCGACCTTGAAGACGCGCTCCATCCAGCGCTCGTCGCCGAGCATGAGCATCCAGGTGGAGCCCATGTTGAGGAGGAGCGAGAGGTAGACGCCGAGCATCAGCTTGTCGGCGTGGGTCAGGTACCCGGTCGCGGGCAGCGACTGGATGAGCGAGAAATGGAAGAGCACCGCCGCCGCGAGCATCGGCGCGCCGGCGCTGGTGCGCACCTCGAGCTCATCGGGCGGGACCCACATGCCGGTGAGCGAGATGAGGACGATGATGAACGCGGGCACGAACACGCTGAACGCCGCGGAGGTCGCGAAGCGATCGACCGACAGCGTGAAGCGGTAGCGCGAGACGTAGAGGTCGTCGCGGTCGAAGCGCGCCGGGTACTTGTGCTTGTAGGAGATGGCGCCGGTGCCGGCAGGCCCGAAGCTCGAGAGGCGGAACGACGAGTCGAGCGAGGTGCGCCCCTTGTCGGGCATGAAGACGATCTGGTCGATCCCGGCCTTCTGGTCCTCGAGCATCAAGAAGAGGTCCTGCATGTCGAACGGGTACTTCCGCAGGTCGATGTCGGTCGTGAACTTCCCCGTCACCGAGAAGACCTTGAAGGTCGGGGTGTCGGCGAGGGGCGTCATCGTGACCTCGTGGCCGTTGGTGAACACCAGGTTCAGCGGCGGCATCTCCTTGTCGGCGGTGAGCGAGAGGAAGAAATCCGACTCGAAGCCCCCGGTCTGGATGTTGAAGTCGCGGATCTCGCGGATCACGATGCCGACCTTCACGGTCGCGGGCCCGCCGAAGCGGGGGTGGGCGAGGGGGCTCCGGTAAAGGCCCTCGCGGTGGATCGGGACCTTGCCCGTCCCGATGTTGTTCTTCTCCTCCGAGGACATGTCCTTGGGGAAGTCCTCGTCGCCCTGGACGACGGCGTAGTCGAGGCCGCCGGCGTCGGGATCGAAGGCCGCGTCGACGTCCGCTCCGGCGTCCTTCGGGGGCTCGGTGGTCGCCGGCGTCACGACCAGCGCCGCGGCATCGGGCCCGGCGTCCTTCTTCGGCTTCTTGGGATCCTTGGCCTTGGGCGGCGTGGGATCCCCCGGGCCGGCGTAGGCGTGCGCGGCCGGCTCGGCGCCGACCTTCTTGCCGATGATCAGCAGCCCGACGGCCACCGCGACCAGGAGGCAGAGGAGCTGGAAGGCGCGGTTGCGGGCGCTCCGGACCTTGCGCTTCCTGCGTTCACGGCCTTCGTGCACGGCGCGAGGCTACCATAACCGCGCGTTCACAGGCGTGTCGCGTCCTGCAACGGGACTGCACGGGAGTCGGCAAAACCCGAGGAATCTGGAATCATGCCCCCCGTGACGCCCCGCCTCCGACCCGCCCTCGCGCTGCTGCTCGTGCTCGGCCTGGTCGGGGCGGCGTGCAAGCCCAAGGCGCCCGAGCCCCAGAAGGAGCCGAAGGAGGAGGGCGTCGACGTGAAGCTCACGCCCAAGGCGCTCGAGGCCGCGCACCTGACCACCGCGAAGCCGCGCTCGGTCCCGCGGCTCGCGAGCGTGATCGCCGCGGGCAAGGTCGACTTCGTCCCGAGCCGCGTGGCGCGCGTCGGTCCCCCGATCGCCGGGCGCGTCGGCACCATCCCGGTGGTGGTGGGGCAGAAGGTGGGCCGCGGCGCGGTGCTGATCACGCTCGAGAGCGTGGAGGTCGGGCGCGCGCGCGCCGACTACCTGGCCGCGAAGACCCGCGTCGAGCAGACGAAGGCCGAGGCCGAGCGCGAGCGCCGCATGCTGGCGGGCGGCGCGACCTCGGACCGCGCGGTGCTCGTCGCGCAGAGCGAGCAGGCGCAGGCCCAGGCGCAGCTCCGGGCGAGCGAAGATCGGCTCTCCACGCTGGGCCTCGGCGTCTCCGCGAGCGGGCAGAGCGTCTCGCTGGTCTCGCCCATCGCCGGCACGGTGCTCCAGGTCAACGCGCGCATGGGGCAGCCAGTCGGCCCCGAGGCCACGCTGGTGGTGGTGGGCGAGACCGAGCAGGTGTGGCTGGGCGTCGACGTCTACGAGCGCGACGTGGGCAAGGTGCAGGTCGGCGCCGACGTGCGGGTCAGCTCGATCGCGTTCCCGGGGCGCATCTTCGAGGGCAAGGTCGATCAGATCGGCGCCACCATCGATCCCGAGCGCCACGTGCTCGAGGCGCGGATCGTGCTGCCGAACCTGGACGGCGCGCTCAAGCCGGGCATGACCGCGAGCGCGCGGATCATGGGCGCGGCGCTGGGCGACGGCGGGACGGCGCTGGTCGTCTCGCGGCACGCCATCCAGACCGTCGACGGCTCGCCGTACCTGTTCGTGCAGCGCGAGCCCGGAAAATACGAGATGCGGCCGGTGGAGCGCGGCGCCGAGCTCGACGACGACATCGAGATCGTGCGCGGCCTGAAGGCCGACGAGACGGTGGTGGTCGACGGCTCCTTCATCCTCAAGAGCGAAGCGCTCAAGGCCCAGATGGGCGCGAACGACTAGCCATGGTCGATCGCCTCATCGCCTGGAGCATCACCAACCGCGTCGTCGTCTTCGTCCTCACGGCGGTGTTCGTGATGATCGGCGGCGTGGCCGCGGCGCAGGTGCCGATCGACGCCGTGCCCGACGTCACGAACGTCCAGGTGCAGGTCATCACCGCCGCGCCTTCGCTGGGGCCCATCGACGTCGAGACCTACGTGACCGCTCCGGTGGAGCGCGCGATGGCCGGCATTCCCGGCCTCGAGGAGGTGCGCAGCGTCTCGCGCGCCGGGATCTCGGTGGTCACGCTGGGCTTTGCCGACAGCGCGGAGCTCTACCTCGCGCGGCAGCTGGTGGGCGAGCGCGTCCAGCAGGCGCGGCACGGCATCCCCGAGCGCTACGGGTCGCCCGAGCTCGGTCCGGTGTCGAGCGGCCTGGGCGAGGTCTTCCACTTCGAGGTGAAGTCCACCAAGGGCGACAAGTCGCTGATGGATCTGCGCACCGTCCTCGACTGGCAGATCGGCCCGCGCCTCAAGCTGGTCCAGGGCGTCGTCGAGGTGAACGCGTTCGGCGGTGAGGCGCGGAGCCTCGAGCTCGCGCTCGACCCGCGCAAGATGGCGGCGGCGGGCGTGGGCGTGGCCGAGGTCGCCTCGGCGATCGAGCGCAACCACGTGGCGAACGGCGGCGCGTACTTCACGGACGGCCGCGAGACGGTGACGGTCCGCGCCGAGGGCCGCATCGCCTCGGCCAAGGATCTGGGCGAGGTGGTGGTCGAGCGCAAGGCGGGGCGCACGCCGCTCTACGTCAAGGACCTGGGCGAGATCCACGAGGCGGCGATCGTCCGCTACGGCGCGGTCACGCGCGACGGCCGCAAGGACGAGGCGGTGGTCGGCGTCGTCATGATGCTCCGCGGCGCGAACTCGCGGAAGGTGGTGGCGGACGTGAAGGAGGCGGTGGCCGACATCCAGAAGTCGCTGCCCCCGGGCGTGACCATCGACGCCTACTACGACCGCACCGATCTCGTCGGGCGCACCGTCCACACCGTCTCCATGAACCTGATCGAGGCGAGCCTGCTCGTCCTGGTGGTGCTGTTCCTCACGCTCGTGAACCTGCGCGCCGGCGCGGTGGTGGCGATGGCCATCCCGCTCGCGCTGGTCGGCGCGTTCATCGGGATGTGGGCCTTCGGCGTCTCGGGCAACCTGATCAGCCTGGGCGCGATCGACTTCGGCCTGGTGGTCGACGGCGCGATCATCATCGTGGAGAACGCGCTGCGGCGGATGGCGGAGCGGCGCGAGGAGCTGGGCCGCCCCCTGGTCGACGCCGAGCGCCGCGCGATCGTGCTCTCCGCCTCGTCCGAGGTGCGGAGCGCGACCGCGTTCGGCGAGGTGATCATCGCGCTGGTGTACGTGCCCATCCTCGCGCTCCAGAGCGTCGAGGGACGCATGTTCCGGCCGATGGCGATGACCGTGCTCTTCGCGCTCGCCACCGCCTTCGTCCTCTCGCTCACGCTGGTACCGGCGGCGGCGTCGGCGATCCTGCCGCTGGCGGCCAAGGATCATCCGTCGCGCCTCGTGGAGCTGGCGCGCAAGGCCTACCTCCCCACGCTGCGCGCGGGGCTGCGCTGGCCCAAGCTGGTGGCGCTGGCGACGCTCCTGGCGTTCGCGGGCAGCATCTTCGGCGCCGCCGAGATGGGCCGCGAGTTCCTCCCCAAGCTCGACGAGGGCACGATCGTGCTCGCGATGGTGCGGCTGCCCTCGGTCTCGCTCGAGCAGTCGACCGAGCAGGCGCGGCAGGTCGAGAAGACGCTCGAGGAGATCCCCGAGGTCACGAGCGTCGTCTCGCGGACCGGGCGCGCCGAGATCGCCGTCGATCCCATGGGCATGAACATGAGCGACGTCTACGTCCTGCTCAAGCCGAGATCGGAGTGGACGTCGGTCAAGACGCGCGAACAGCTGGTGGAGAAGCTCGACAAGGCGCTCGCCGAGAGCGTGCCTGGCGCCGGCTTCGCGTTCAGCCAGCCGATCGAGATGAACACCAACGATCTGCTGGCCGGCATATCGTCCGATCTCGCGATCCATCTCTACGGCAACGATCTGGGCGAGCTCCGGCAGACCGCCGATCACCTGGTGCACACGCTGCGCGGCATCCCCGGCGCCAAGGACGTGCGCGCCGAGCAGATCGCCGGCATGAACACGCTGACGGTGACGGTCGACCGCCAGGCCATAGCGCGCGCGGGCGTCGACGCCAAGGCGGTGACCGATACGGTGGGCGCGATCGGCGGGCTCGACGTGGGCGAGATCGTCGACGGCGCGATCCGCTACCCGGTGCGCGTGCGGCTCGCGGCGGAGGCGCGCCAGGACAAGAAGGCCATCAGCGCGGTGCCGGTGCGCGACGAGCTCGGCAACCTGGTGCCGCTCGGTCAGCTCGCGACCATCGAGATGGCGCCGGGGCCCTCGCAGATCTCGCGCTCGCGCCTGCAGCGCCGGATCACCGTGGAGCTCAACGTGCGCGGCCGCGACATCGGCTCGTTCGTGGAGGAGGCGAAGGTCGCGCTCGATCGCGACGTGAAGCTGCCGGTCGGCTACTACACGGTCTGGGCAGGGGAGTACGAGCGCCTGCAGTCGGCGGCCAAGCAGCTGGCGGTCGTCATCCCCATCGCGCTGGCGCTGATCCTGGTGCTGCTGGTAATGACCTTCGGCCGCGTGCGGCCCGCGCTCCTCATCTTCGTCAACGTACCGATGGCGATCTCGGGCGGCGTCGCGGCGCTGGCGGCGCGCGGGCTGCCGCTCAGCGTGTCAGCAGGGATCGGCTTCATCGCGCTGTTCGGGGTGGCGGTGCTCAACGGCCTGGTGCTGGTGACCTCGATCGAGCGCCTGCGCGAGGGCGGCGCCGCGGTGGCGGACGCGGTGCTGCGCGGGTCGAACGAGCGTCTGCGCCCGGTGCTCACGACGGCGCTGGTGGCGTCGCTCGGCTTCCTGCCGATGGCGCTGGCGAGCGGCGCAGGCGCGGAGGTGCAGCGCCCGCTGGCGACGGTGGTGATCGGCGGCCTCCTCAGCTCGACGCTGCTGACGCTCCTCGTGATCCCCACGGTCTACGCGTGGCTGCTGCGCAAGGAGTCGCCGGCGACGCCCGCGGCGACCGACGCGATCGCCTCCAGCGCGGAGTGATCCGCCCGGTCTGCGGCTGCAACGTGTCCCCTCGGGGTCTGGCCGGCTCCTTCATGACGGTTCAGAAGGATCTGAACCGTTCTGGCGACCCAGCCGCTCAGCGCGTGATGACGGCCACGAAGATGGCGGCGGCGATGAAGATCGCCAGCGCGATGCCGAGCATCCACGTGTTCGTGCTCGAGAGCATCGGCTTCTTCGCCAGGCGCGACGGCGGGGCCTTCGCGCGTTGCGACGAGACGCCTGCGGCCTCGATCGCGACGTCGTCCGCTCCCTCGCCGTCGGTCGTCGCGGCTTGCTTGCGGCGTGCGCTCGCGGCGGTGGCCTCGGCGCGGGCCGCGGCCTTCTGCTCCTTCGCCGTGCGCAGCGCCGCCGGCGGACGCGCCTTCTTCGTCTTCGCCTTCTGCTTGCTCTTCTGGGCGTCGAGCCGCGCCTTGCGCCGGGCCTTCTTCGCCTCGGCCTTCACGCGCCGGCGCTCGCGGAGCGCGCTCGCGCGGCCCTCGCGCGCCTTCTTCGCCGCAGCGTAGGCGACGGGATCGAGCGTCTCGTCGGGGAGCTCGGGCTCCGACTCGGGCTGCTCCTCTTCCTCGTCGTCCTCTTCCTCCTCGGCGCCCCAGCCCGAGTCGAGGTCGTCCATGCCGGGCACGGACACCGGCGGCGGATCGAGAGACTCGACCAGACGATCGGCCGCGGCATCGAGCGCGGCCTGCATCTCGGCGGTCGGCGGCTTCACCGACTGCGCCGTGACATCGGTCTCGGCCGGGGGCCGAGGCGTGTCGTCCCAGGCGCGCTCGAGCTCGGCGAGCATCTTCCGTCGGGCCTCTCGCTTCTCCTCATCCATCGGCGCCGCCACCCTAACCTCGATGCTCTGCGATTTCCACGACGACAAAAGCGACAAAAAGCAGAAGGGGCGGCCGGTCACCCGGTCGCCCCTACTGGCGTTCGCTTTCCGTGAGGGAGCGTCTTAGCGCCCGATCCGGCTCTTCTGGCCGCCTCGTTGGACAGTGCGTGAGAGGGCCGTCGCCCGTCTCCGCCATCGCCGTTTCGTTCCAGGTGCCCTCGCTTACGATCCCGGCCATTCGCGTGGTCAGGAAGGAGGAGGATCGACGGAGCTATTCGCTGCCGCCAGCTTCGGGCGATCACGCTTCGGCGCACCACTCACCGTCACCTTTTCAGTGCCGAGGATGCGAACTCCCCTTGGACCTTCTCGGACCTCGTGGAGCCTTCACCGAACCGCGTCGACCTCTGACATTCTCATGGTCACCCGAAGGCACACCCGACCGGCCTCTGTGCCGCCCGATGCGCTGTCCGCCGTTACACTGCGTTCCCTTTGGGAGACGGAGGGTAGGGCTGAGATTCACCTTCGAGTCGAAGGACCTCGCGTCGACTCACCCGTGAGGGCAGGCCGGGCGAAGGCCCGAGAACGTCTTCCGTCGTATCAAGAGCGTGCGAGCCGAAACCCACAAGCCGAACCAGCGCGTACTGTTTTAATTGTGTGCGCTTTTCCGCGTACCGTTTCGCCTTCTCTCGGCTCGTGTCCCCCGTCAGGCGAGACTTTCGAGCTTCCTTCTGGCTAGCGCCCTGCCTCTCCAACAGGCCTTGCGACCTGCGCAATTGGAGAGAGCAAGACGCGCGATGCGTCCGACCGACTTCTGCCACCTGAACGATGAACGTGTACCCCTACCTCGTGTGTTCCCGGCTCGCTCCGCAACTTTCGCTGCTTCGCTGCGTGGAGATCAACGGAGTCTTGGGCTCCGTAGATTTGACCGGGGGACCGAGTGTTTCACGACACTCGCGAACGCTTCGGTGAATCGCCACTGGACAACGCGCTTGCCATCTTGCCTCGAAGCCCGCCGTACCGTCCTGCGACCGCATACGTGAGCTCGGAGCGTGGGCGTTTTCTTCCCACGGCGCCAGCAGAACGATCGTACCTCTGACTCCTCTGTCGCCTCTCCCTCTGGCCCGGGATGCGGAGCGCCTTCGCGGCTCCTTTCGGCTTCGGCTCTTACGAGCGTTGCCGCCATTCCGAGTGAGGAAGCCGCCAAGGTCACTGTGGCCACCGCCTCGTGAAAGGGGATGGCTCGTGATGACCCGAGGGGTCTTCCACCGACAAGGACCCTTCGTAGGATCCGGTGACCTTTACGGTCCCGGTCCCGCGACCGCCCCACCGCCTTTCGGTGATGTGACGACCGCTGAACGACGCTCTCACGTCATCCTGGGTCTCGGCCGGTCCTTCACCGCTTTTCAAGCGAACGTGAAGGCCGACTCTCCAGCATCTCTTTCGCTCGACACCTCCACCGGCGCTCTCACGCCGATGACCATGCCTTGCTAGGCCCCCGTTCACTCTTACCGCCACCCTTTTTGGAGCGCTGCGTACGAGCTTATTCGGGGCCAGGAAGCTGCCTGCCGACTTCTGCAACTAACCACGACGTAAGGGCACTGAGCACGGAGCTCTCGTTTCCTCGCAGGGACGATGACCATGATCACCTTCCTTTTCTCACGCATCACGCACGACCTCTCGTGAGAGAGCGGTGACGCGCGGCGAGCCGCGCTTCGTCCGTCGGTCCTGATCCCGGTGCCGGTTCGCTTCCACTTGCGTGGGTTTGCCCGACCGCGATACCAAAACCGCCGCATCACCCCGCCGGCTTGCGGCTTTCACCGCGAGCAAGCGAGTTTAGTGACGATTGACGTGCACGGGTCTCTGGACCGAGCGAAGGACGAGTCCTCGTTCGCAGGGCCGCTTGTTGGGCGCTCCCGCGAAGAGTGCGTGCGCTTGGCGCACGCTGACGACGTTCCCCTCCTCATTCTTCCAGAGGACACCGGTTGTCATCGGTGCGTACGACTGCCTGGGAACGAGCCCCCTGCAGACGATACGGACCGACCAAGACTTGCGCTGCTCCGCCAGCCCGCGAAGGCTGACGACATCCTGCAAACCAGGGTGCCTTCCACCGTTGCGACCGAGCACGTGAGTGGATTGCTCCACCTCGTTTACCCGCGTCGGTTCCCCGCTCACGCCGCCCACACGTTCTCCCCATGGCTGGGGACAATGTGCTTTGGAGGACATTGCAAGCGTCTCCACCGGCATTACCCGGCGGGGACATTCGGGGAGCAGGACACCTTTTCGACCACTCCGGAACAGATGTTGGTTCTCTCGAACCCCCGCCTGGGACTGACGACCCAAGCGAGCCAATGTGGCTCGATCTGCGAGGCCTTTCGCGGGAGCTGATTGCTGCCGCTGTACCCACGCCGACCGCAGCGCCTCTCCGGCTTCTACGACCGAGAGCCCGCGGCTCGATGCGCCGCGAACTTCATGAGCCGGTTATGCCCGACGGCTCTCGAACTGGCAACAAAGAAAAAGCTGCCTCAATCACTTTTATTCTCCACAGAGTTATCCACAGCAGCGCCCGTCGCGTGACTGCTCGAAATCATGAAGGACCTTCTTTTCAGGCGCCGATCGCTGCGGATTCTGCGAGGTGGCCCGCGTGCCTGTGGAGAACATTGCCAACTGAATAGCGGCTAGATCGGTAGGTAGTTTGTTTAAAAGTTTGTTTGATTCTCTTCATTGAGCAGTTCGTGCACCAGGCGCGGCGCGCCGACGTCACCGCGGTGAAACACGTTCGTTGCGCGCGGCTTGCCATCGCGCTCTCTCGTGCGATCGCGGCCTCGGATCGCGCCCCGATGTCGACGCCTCGGCGGCCGCCACACATGTCGATCTCCGATCGTCGCCAGAGGTGCGACCACGATGCCTGTGGAGAGATCGGCGTGCTCATCGGTCGGTGCCGGCAGCTGCTCGCGCTGCCGTGAGAAACGAGGAGAGCCGCGCCTCGGTCAGCGTACGGCTGCGCGCGGAGGGGATCTTGCGGACCCAGCGGCGCGCCTCGCTCTCCTTGAACCCGCGCGGTAGCTCGAGCTCCGGCAGCGTGGCGAAGAGGCGCGAGCGGCCCGCGGAGAGATAGGCGAAGTCGAAGAGCGCCTTCTCGGCCGTGGCGAGGCGGAGCCCGGCGGCGGTCTCCTCGAAGCCGCCAAAGACCTCGGGCGCGAGGTGGTGGAAGGAGTACGTGCCGGCGTTCGTGGTGATGCGCTGCGTGCGGCCCTGGGTGGCGGCGTAGCGGATCTCGGGGATCTGCTCGATCAGCCCGCGCAGGTGGAGCGCGGTGTGGAGCGACAGGTAGCTGTCGAACGGCGCGGAGAGGATCTCGGGGAGACGATAGGGGTCGAGCGGGCCCTCGAGCCACCATGTGCCGTGACGGACCGCCGTGACGAGGCCCGACGCGACCAGCCGCGACAGCGTCATCGTCGCCGCCGACTTCGACAGGCCGAGCGCCACCGCTGCGTCGGCGGTGCGGACGGCGGGCACGCCGAGGCGCTGGAGCCGTGCGAGCGCGTCGCGGGCATTCATCGCCAGGCCTCGAGCCGCGCCACGACCTCCTCCTGCATCGTGTTCCAGCTGTCGCGGCTCGCGAAGAGCTCGGCCTGCTCGGGATCGAGGTACGCGACCACCTTCGAGACGTAGTCCTCGAACGAGACGCTCATCGCGCGCTCGACCGCGTCGGGTACCCACGCCCGCTCGGCATCGGTGGGCGCCAGCCCGCCCGCGTCGGGCCGCGCGAGCAGGAGGTTCAGGTCGAACACGTCGCGCGCCTGCGGCTCGGTGCGACCGGCGAGGGCGTGGATCTTCTGGATGATGGCGGCGTGCGCCGTGTAGTGCGTCGCGAGGAACGGCGGGAGCCCGTAGGGGCGGAGCACCGCGCGCTCCACGCTCGCGAAGGCGGCGCCGCCGATCGCCCTCCCTCCGCGCCGGGAGAACTCGATCTTCGTGCGGATGGGGACCTCGAGGCCTTCGACTCGCAGCCCTGCCTTCCACCGCTGTGTCGTCTCGGTCTGCTTCGGCGCCGACGTCTCGACCACCGTGATGCCCTTGGCCGCGAGGGGGGAGCTCACCATCGGAGACTGGAGGAGCTTGTCGACCTTGCTCTTCAGCGTGGTCTGCGAGATGACCACCACGTCGAGGTCGATGTCCTCCGAGTAGCGGACGCTGGCGAAGTAGAAGCGGAGGTTGCAGCCCCCCTTCAGCGACACCAGGCCGCGGTCCTCGTTCTTGGCCACCAGCGCTCGCAAGAAGACGAGGTGGAACAGCTCGATGGCCTTCCGGGGCGATAACGGCATCCTTCATCAATACCAAATATTCACGCATGCGTGAATATAATGAAGTGATAGCGGGGCCCTCGCGGGGCGCCAGGCCGGGTCGCGAAGCGTTCCGTTTACTTGGGCTGGGAACGCTGGTATGAGCGGCCCACCTCGACCGGGAGACCTATCCAACTGCCGGGAGGATGAGGCGTGCTGAAGCGTCTGCACGCGGGGCTCGGTTCCTCCTCTAGGACTTCGCGTTCCACGTGTTCAGGCGGCCAACCCCTCGAGAAGCCTGCAAGGGCGCACTCGGAGAGGACTCGGTCGAATGATTTCTCGAAATCGCGCAGCGCAGCTCAAGCGCGCGCTCGTCAGCGCAGCGTCAATGCTGTTCACCTGGCTACTGGTTCTTCCTGCACTCGCGCAGGAGCACATGGGGGCCACACCGTCCGGCCCTGCCGGCAACGGCGGTGTCGTGCCTCCGGTCGTTCACCATGGCGGCGAAGCGTCGCTCATCGTTCCGCGGCTCGACGACCCCAGCGTCGCGAGCTTCTTCGGCGGTACGGCAGGCGCCAGCCTCCTCTACGCAGGCATCGGCGTCTGCGCGGTCGGAATGCTCTTCGCATTCATGATCTACAAGAATCTGGAGAACGCTCCGGTTCACAAGTCGATGCTCGAAGTGAGTGAGCTCATCTACGCGACCTGCAAGACGTACCTCCTCACGCAGCTCAAGTTCATCATGATCCTCGAGCTCTTCATCGGCTCGATCATCGTCTACTACTTCGGCATCGCGCAGCACTACTTCGCCGAAGGCAAGGCGGGACAGGTCTTCATCATCCTGGGCTTCAGCCTCGTCGGCATCGCCGGCTCGTGCGCCGTCGCCTGGTTCGGTATCCGCGTGAACACGTTCGCCAACTCGCGCACCGCCTTCGCGGCGCTCAAGGGCAAGCCGTTCCCCTGCTACGCGATCCCGCTCAAGGCCGGCATGAGCATCGGCATGCTCCTGATCTCGGTCGAGCTGATCCTGATGCTCTGCATCCTCCTCTTCATCCCCGGAAACTACGCCGGCGCGTGCTTCATCGGCTTCGCCATCGGCGAGTCGCTCGGCGCCTCCGCGCTCCGTATCGCCGGCGGCATCTTCACGAAGATCGCCGACATCGGCTCCGATCTCATGAAGATCGCCTTCAAGATCAAGGAAGACGACGCGCGTAACCCCGGCGTCATCGCCGACTGCACCGGCGACAACGCCGGCGACTCCGTCGGTCCCTCGGCCGACGGCTTCGAGACCTACGGCGTCACGGGCGTCGCGCTCATCTCCTTCATCCTCCTCGCGGTGAAGGAGCCGGCCACCCAGGTTCAGCTCCTCGTCTGGATCTTCGTCATGCGCATCGTGATGGTCATCGCGAGCGTCGCCTCGTACTACATCAACGATCTGCTCGCGAAGTCGAAGTCCCAGAACGCGGACAAGATGAACTTCGAGCACCCGCTCACGCAGCTCGTCATCATCACGTCGATCGTCTCCGTTATTCTCACGTTCGTCGTGTCGAAGCTCCTTATTCCCAACATCGGCGGCGACCCGTCTTTGTGGTGGAAGCTCTCCATCATCATCAGTTGCGGTACTGCAGCGGGTGCAATTATCCCGGAGCTCATTAAGGTGTTCACGTCGGTCGACTCTGCGCACGTGCGTGAGGTCGTCACTTCCTCGAAGGAAGGCGGCGCGTCGCTGAACATCCTCTCCGGCCTCACCGCCGGCAACTTCAGCGCCTACTGGATGGGCATC
>JAYTBL010000739.1:0-8058 GCA_043736975.1 Polyangiaceae bacterium | reverse complement strand
AGGTCAACGCCGGCGCGGTCCTGCCGACGCTCACGCGGTCCTGGATCATGCCCGCCATCACCGGCGGCACGATCATGCGGCCCAGCGTTGCCGTCATGTCCGCGGACCGCGTCCTGGTCGCGGCGTCACAGGGCGGCAACCGCCCGAGCATCAACACCGAAGTCGCGCTGCTCGACACCAAGACCGGCACGACCGTCTTCAAGAGCGCGATCTCGAAGGGCGACCCGAACAAGAAGATCTACTTCAACTCGCCGACCATCAAGAAGCTGTCCGCCGACCCGAACGATCGCCGCGCGGTCCTGCTCGACTGGGAGTCGAACGGGATGGGCAAGGGTACGAACATCAAGGGGTCGAGCAAGACTCACCTCTACATGCTCGACGTCAACGGCGACTCGGTCAACGTGGTCAGCGAGACCACGAGCGTCGGCGCTCACCAGACCCACGCGTCGCTCTGCACGGGCGGCTACGGCGAGAGCGGCGCGGCGTCGGCCGCCATCTTCACCGCGGCGCCCACGGGCATCGGTCGCGCGACGATGTCGATGGTCGGCATCGACGCGAACCGCAGCTTCACCTACGACGAGAAGGCCGACTCCTGGCCGGCCGCGTGGTACGGCGATTCGGGTCACCTCTCGAACTGGTACGGCGCGAATCCGATGCGGCAGGGCCGCGACTTCATGTGGTGCATCGGCGACGTGCCGAACCTCGGCTACCACGTGGCGGGCGGCTTCATGTCGGACGTGAAGTCCCTCTTCGTCGGTACCGTGCACGGCCGCGTGCCGGGCGACGCGAAGAACTCGCTCTTCCTGAGCCTCATCCCCGGCCAGATGGACAAGAAGCCCTCGCCCACCAACCCGATTCCCGCGGGCGCAGCGCCGGAGCTCGACCCGAACGCGGGCGCCAACCCCAACGAGGCGTCGCCCGAGGCGTCGAACGGCTGCGGCTGCTCGACCCCCGGTTCGTCGTCGCGCGGAACTGGTACCGCGGGCCTCGTGCTCGGTCTCGTCGCGCTCGGCCTCGTCGTCTCGGTACGCCGCCGCAGGAACTAGTCCGCAGAGGTAGTGGTGGGAGCCTTGAGCCTCTCGAGAATCCTCGAGGCGGTTCAAGGCTCTTCGCCATTTCGCGAGCCGCTTACGCCTCGCTACTCCTTGGGGAAGATCGCGGCGCGGGCGCAGGCGCCCTTGTCGATCGGGTTGAGGAGATCCTCCTTCAACCACGAGACGATGCAGCGCTCGGCGTCGTCGCCCTTGCGAATGGAGGAGCCGCCCTTGTGCTTCTCGAGCTCGAGGGGCTTCTTCACGACCAGCAGCACGTAGGGATCGGCGCCATCCACGACCTCGTTGGTGCGCTCGGGCTCGAGCGTCATCACCGACTGGTAGTTCGCCGTGATCTCGTCGATGGTCGTCTCGCCCGCGCCCGGCCTGAGGCCGGCCTCGTTGGGCAGGCGCAGGCCGCCCGACGAATAGATCCGCATGTTGCGCCCGACCGTGCCGTGGCAGTCCAGCGATCCGCAGCGCTTCTCGAGCACGGTCGACACGCCGGCGCTCCGGAACGAGCCGGGAGAGGCGCGCGTCGAGACCTTGCGTTCGAGCTCCCCCTTGTCGGGGCCGCTGCACGCGATGACGAAGCCGAAGGCGAGCGAGGTCACGATCGCTCCGGAGAGGAAGCCTCGGACGTTCATTGAGTCCCCGGGCGTTTGGGGTCCACTGGACAGTCCGCGGCGCCTTCGGGGCTGCCCGGCTCGTCCGTGCCGAAGAGATAGACGTGGCTGAGCTGCGCGAAGGGATCCGCGACCTCGATCTCGGTCGAGTGGCAGCCGGAGCACGAGGCATCACGGCCGATGGCGCTGCGCATCGAGCGCCGCACGTTGCCCTTGCTGATCTCGACGAGGATGGGGAACTTCGGCGCCCACTGATCGGCGGTCACCATGAAGTTACCGACGCAGTTCGTCTTCGCGATGTGGGTGGTGCCGTCGGCGTCGGTCATGCGGACCTCGACGCCCTCGACGCCGACCTGGCGGAGCGGCTGCGCGAAGACGGTGCCGGCCACGGTGAACGGGAAGTTCGATGCCGGGCCGCCCTCCTGGTGACACGTGGCGCACGGCTGGCCGGCGCGATGGTACTCCCCCTTGTCCACGCCGGAGGTCTCCGCGCCCTGCGCGCTCACGGCGTCGGAGAGAACGGGATCTGCGCACGACCAGAAGGACGCGACGAGAGCTGCGGTGACCATCAGACCTTTGCGCTTCATTCGAAGTCCGCCTCGAGGCCGATTGTACCGTAGCCAGCGAGGCGACTACGCAGGTAGAGCGTGTTGAAATAGTAGTTGAAGAGCCCATCCGCAGTAGCGACGAGCGCGAGCTGGAACTTCGCCGACTCGGCGAGACCGAAGCGAATGCCGCCGCCGAGCGTCACACCGAGCATAGGGCTGAGCTCGCGGTCGCTGGTGCGGAACTCAGGGATGGTCGCGGAGCCGTCCGAGTTGAGGGTCGCACCGTAGATCCGCTTGTAGAAGGTCGTGCCGTTCTGCACGTGCACCCGGCCGTGCGGCCACACGCGGAGGCGCGGGCTCAGGTCCATCATGTAGCGCGCGTCGGTCGAGGTGCCCTTCATCCCCCAGGTATCGCTGTACAGGCGCTCTTCCAGGCGCAACGTCGACGTCGCGGTGGTGCGCTGGACGAAGCGGCCGCCGACCGAGAAGCGCTGGCGATCGAGGGGCAGCTGCTCCAGCGGCTTGGAGGGCAGCCGCGCGCGATTCACCGCGTCCGCGGAGGCTCCTGCGGGCACCGAGACGCCGGGCGCGAAGAGCGGGATGTAGCGGTAGGTCTTGGACTGGTCACCGCTCTCGAAAGCAACGCTGGTGCCGAGGACGAGCAGCGACGTGGGCGAGAGGATGATGGTCGCGCCGGCCGAGATCTCCTCGATGTTCAGCTTGTTGCTGAAGACGTCGTAGGAGGTGCCGGAGCGGCCGATGGTGTCCCACGTATGCGAGAAGCCGAGCTGCGGCGTGAGCTGCTTGTCGAGGAGGTCGACGGTGGCGGTCGCGCCGAGCGTGCGCGAGACGTAGTCGGACTCGCTCGAGGCGCTCCCGTACGCCTGGACGCCGAAGCGCCCCGGCTGGTAGCCGCCGTTGACCGTGGCGGCGTGCCGGGCGTCGTAGAAGCGGCGCGAGGCGCTGGAGACGACATCGGGCGACGCGGCGGTGACGACGTCGAGGAGGTAGCTCGCGCCCACGTTCCAGCCGGCGGTCGGCGAGGAGACGGACCCGCGGATGGCGGGCGTCAGCACGCGCACCGCGGTGGTGTCGAGGTAGCCGCTCATCTCGAGCGCGAGGTGGACGGCGAGCGCCTTCTTCTCGGAGGGGAGACACGCCATGATCTCCTCCTGCGACTTGGCCGCGACCATGCACTCCAGCTGACCGCCGCTCAGCGCCGCGGGCTTCAAGGTGATCTTCACCTGGACGGTCTGCCCCGCAGCGACCGCGATCTTGTCGTCGTCGTAGGAGACGCGCGCGCCGCGGAGGATGCCTTCGGCGTGGACCTTGTGCGTGCCGGGATCGATCGTGAAGTTGTCGCCGTGGCGCTCCGGCGGAATGGGCCGGTCGTCGAAGACGATCTTGAGCTCGTTGACCCCGGTGGGCACCTGGAAGGTCACGTGCGCCAGCTTGGGCAGGAGCTCGGTGACGCGCTCCTGGATCTGCTTCAGCGTCGCGCTGTCGTTCTTCGCCTTCGCGAGCTCGAGGGCCTTCGAGTTGTCACGGAGCGCGTCGATGATCTTTCCTGCCTTCGACTCGCACAGCGCGAGATGAAGGCGGGCGCGGAGGTTCTCCTCCTGGAGGAGCGCCGCCTTGTCCTTCTCGATGCAGTCGGCGAAGTTGCCGGCGACCTCGGCGGCCAACGCCTGCTTCGACAGCTCGTAGCCCTGCTTGCTCACCCAGCCCGACTTCGCCCCGTCGTCGGGCTGCGGGTTCGCGGCGAGCCAGGCCTTCTGCGTCTGCTCGAACTGCGTGCGGAGGGCGGGGCTGCTGCCGCCGGGGAGCGTGGCGTTTGCGTCGCCGTTGAGGGCATCGAACCACGCGGCCTTCGCCTCGTCGGCCTGGCCGATCTGCGCCGCCACCAGGCCCACCGCGATGTGCACCCGCGCGACCGCTGCTGGGCTGCATCCCTTCTTGCACTTGTCGAGGAGGACGCGGAGCTTCTTCTTCGCCTCCCCGAAGTTCGCCTGCGCGATCTCGCCGCGAACGATCTTGTCGACCGCCGCGATGGTCGCGGTGTCTTCACGCTCACCCGCGCGAGCACGGCTCGGGAACAGGCTGGTCATCGTCGCGATCGCCAGGGCGAGCATCGCGATCATCGCCACTCGGCGGAGGCACGTCACCCGCTCAAGCTATCCGAGTTCGCTCGCTTTGGGCCAGTCACTCGCGCGCCGCGCTGCTCAATTCGGCGCGCCGCATTTCAACCACGCCTGGACCTTGCAGAGGTCCGCCTGAGTCGGTGTGATACCCGGCGCCTTCGGCATGGGGCTGCCGCACGTTCCCTGTACATTGCACAGGAGGCTCGAGGTGTTGGGGTCGGTGCCGCCGTCGCTCAGGACGTAGGGCGTGGTCTTGACGGAGATCTTCTTGAGCGAGGCGAGACAGGCGGCGGCGTTCGCGCCGTCGATCGCCGGCGCGCTGGCGCCGCCGTGGCAGGCCTTGTCCGCGCAGCGCCAGGGGCCCGCCGCCGCGAAGTAGGGATAGATGTCGGTCGCGAAGGAAGGGCAGCCTCCGTCGAAGCCGCCGCCGTCCCCTGCGTCACTGCCCGAGCACACGAGCTCCTCGACGCCGCCTTCACCCGGGATGCTCTTGCGGTCGAGCGTGTTGGGATTGCCGAAGGTGGTCGGGGTGATCTCCGAGCAGGCGACCATCGCCCTCGTACCGCCTAGCGCGAGCGCGGTCGCCGCCGCCGCGAGAACGTACCGGCGCACCATCATCCTCGCAATTTAGCAGCTGAGCCCGCCGGAACGCTGATTTTCCGTCTGCGCGCCGCGTTTGCTACGGTTCCGATGTCGGAGCAGCACCGCTCCGAGAATCACCACCCTCCGGCGGCGGTTCCTTCACGCGGCGTAGTTCTTCCTGGAGGCGTCATGGACTCGAGCTTTCCTTCCCGCAGCATCCGCACCTCTCTCGTGGCGCTCGCCGTCCTCGCCTTTGCACCAGCCGCGCTCGCGCAGCCCGCGCCGGGGGACAAACCCGCGCCTCCGCCAGCGCCCGGCGCGGTCGCCGAGGCACGCAAGCTCTCCGACGCGTTCGTCTCGGTCGCCGAGAAGGTGAGCCCCAGCGTCGTCCAGATCGACGTCACGGCGCGCGAGGAGAACCCCGATCAGGTGACGCGCCTCTTCGGTCACAACCAGGACTCGCCGGTCTCGCGCGGCACCGGCTCGGGCGTCATCTTCACGGCCGACGGCGCGATCCTCACCAACAACCACGTCATCGATCACGCGCTGACCATCAACGTCCGCCTGCGCGACGGGCGCCTCCTGCCCGCGAAGCTGCTCGGTCGCGATCCCGCGACCGATCTCGCGGTGGTCAAGGTCGACGCCGCCGGCCTGAGCGCCGCGAAGTTCGCCGATTCCGATGTCTCGCGCGTCGGCGAGTGGACGGTGGCCATCGGCTCGCCGTTCGGGCTCGGCTACACCGTCACGACCGGCGTGCTCTCGGCGAAGGGCCGCGGCGGCCTCGGCATGAACCAGATCGAGGACTACCTCCAGACGGACGCGAGCATCAACCCCGGAAACTCCGGCGGTCCGCTGTGCGATCTCGACGGCCGCGTGCTCGGCATCAACACCATGATCGTCGGGCGAGGGAGCGGGATCGGCTTCGCGGTCCCGTCGAACCTCGCGCGGCGCGCCGCCGAGCAGATCCTGAAGACCGGCCGCGTACAGCGCTCGTGGATCGGCGTCGGCATCCAGGACCTCACCCCCGATATCGCGAGCGCGATGAAGGTCGACTCGCGCGCCGGCGTCCTCGTGAACTCGATCACCGACGGCGGGCCCGCCCAGAAGGCGAACATCAAGCCCGGCGACATCATCGGCGCCGTCGCCGGCAAGAAGGTGGTCGACGGTCGCGAGCTCGTACGCGAGGTGATCGCGCACGAGGTCGGGCAGACCATCCAGCTAGAGATCGTGCGCGACGGCAAGAAGTACGGCACCAACATGACGCTCACCGCGCGCCCCGAGCAGGCGGTCCCGCCGCTGCCGGTGCAGCAGCAGGGCGTCCCGCAGTCGGGCCTCGGGCTCAGCGTGCGCGATCTCACGCCGGCGCAGGCGCAACAGCTCGGCCTGCCGAGCAAGCCGCTGCCCATCATCACCACCATCTCGCCCGGCTCCTCCGCGGACCGCGCGGGCCTCAAGCCGGGCGACGTGATCGTCGAGGCCGACGGGGTGCAGGATCCGACGTCGACGCAGCTCTCCGAGCAGGCGAAGGACGGCCAGCTCCTGGTCCGCGTCCGCCGCCGCGACGCGAGCTTCTATGCGGCGATGAAGAAGTAACTCCGAGGATCGCTTCAGAGGCAATCGCAGTTCGAGAGGAAGAGCTGCGAGGCCTCGGCGCCGTTCGTCGCGTCGCCCTCGAACGTCGCCGTCGTCTGGCCGCCGGTGAGGCACGCGCACGCGCCGTCCTGACAGCCCATCGTCACGCTCTTGCCTGCGCCGTCGGTGGCCTTGCAGCCGCCCACGCCGAACGCAGCGAAGCACTTGGGGTTGCCGCACGAGCCCGCCGGGGCCGGAGGGAGAGGGGGGCCCGGCGGCGCGGTGCCGGCGTCCGGCGTGGGCGCGGGATCGCTGGAAGAGGCCGGGGGCGCGGGCGTCGGGTTCGCGTTCGAGCCCCCCTGCGATCCATCGCTCGGCGACCTCGGCGGCTCGGCCGCGCTCGACGAGGCCCGCCGCTGGATGGGCGACGGCCCCCCGGCATCGGAGCAGGCCCCAACCAGGAGGCCGCAGGAGGTCGCGAGAGCGAATAAAACGCGCATGTATTATTGATCGTCCGCAAGCACCATGCCGCGCGCCGAGACCCTCGAGACGCCCATCCGGAGGCTGATTTTCCCGCGTGCCGCGCGCCATGCCCACATCGCCCGCGGACGCTCGCCGATCCAGCCGCGCATGCGATGGACCACTACTGCGGTGGCACGTGCGCGACGTCGCGACGGGAAAGGACCTCCCCGACGAGCTCGCGCACATCACGTACTACGAGCCGCGATTCACCAGCGACGGCGGTGGCGCCGCTGCAGGGCGTTCGCCGAAGAGGCGGAGGCGCATCATGTGCGGGCGGGCACGCGCTATCCCGCGCTGTACATCGTGACCGGCGATCACGACGTGCGCGTCGCACCTCTGCATTCGTACAAGTTCGCGGCCGCGCTCCAGGCCGCGCAGGCGGGGCCTTCGCCGATCCTCTTGCGGGTCGCGACCACCGCGGGCCACGGGGGCGCGACCACGAAATCCGCGCGCATCGACAACGATGCCGAGCTCCTGGCGTTCTTCACCCGCTATCTCGAGTAGCCGGGTTGACGTGACGGCGCGCGAAGGGCACAACGGGCCCCGCATGGTGGACATCCGGCAGACGCCCATGGGCGGCGATATGCGTGAGTTCCTCGGGGTCGTCGATCGGGTCTTCGCGGGCGATCGGGCGTACATCCGGCCCCTCGATCTCGAGATCAAGGAGCGCCTCGACCCCAAGAAGAATCCTTTCTTCGAGCACGCCGAGGGGGTCACCTTCACCGCCCACCAGCACGGCCAGTGCGTGGGGCGCGTCACCGCGCAGATCGACCGCGAGCACCTCGCGCGCCACAAGGACGACACGGGCTTCTTCGGCTTCCTCGACACCATCGACGACGCGAGCGTCGCCCGCGAGCTGCTTGCGAAGGCCGAGGGCTGGCTGCGCCAGCGCGGCATGAAGAAGGCGCGCGGCCCCTACAACCTCTCGATCAACGAGGAGGCCGGCTGTCTCGTCGAGGGCTTCGACCACCCGCCGGTGCTCCAGAACTCGCACCACCGCAGCTACCAGGGGGGCCTCATCGAGCAGGCCGGCTAC
>JAYTBL010000738.1:0-3261 GCA_043736975.1 Polyangiaceae bacterium | reverse complement strand
CTTGAAGGGATTGATCTTTGGACGGCACGGCCCGCTGCCGAGGCCGTTCCTGAGCTGGTCCTGGATCGCGGACCCTGAGCTCGGTCGCTCGGTGAACGTCGGCCGGTCGATGGTCGCGGCTGGCTTCCACAGGCCGTTGAGATCGCGCGGGTCTCGGACCTCGAACTCCGACCAGTCCGGCCTGAACGTCAGATCGAGAGGCTGCTCGAACGCGATGATGGTGGGCGCCGCGACCTTCCAGCGCTCCTCGAGCGCCGCGTCGGTGGACGCCGCTTCCTCATCCTCGGAGGCTGTTCCCGTACAGCCGGCTGCGCCGCCGGCGATCATCGTCCCGAGGATGCAGAGAAAGAGGTTCGTGCCCATGGAGAGGAGCTTGCTCATCGCGGTCAGACCCCGGTGCACCCACCGTGCCTCCTTTCAGGGCCGCGCAGTGGATGTATTCCAGCGTGGTTTCATGGGCCGCCTGGATCGTCCGTTACCTCGCGGGTGGATCCGAGATGCGGGCCACGTCAGGCCCCGATGACCTCGGTACCGGACACTCATCGCATCGGCCCGCCAACGAGCGGATCTCGCCATGGTCTCCGGCTTGCGGGGCGGGCGGGTTGCTGCGAGCCTTGGGCCTGATGAAGCGACTGCAGGTTCTCGCGACGGCGCTCGCGTTCGTCGTGCTCGGGTCGGGCTGCAAGAAGCTGTTGAAGGGCAGAAACGATCGCGCGACAACGGCGGACAACGGCAGCAGCACGTCTGCCGGCGAGATCCCCAAGGTGCTCGGGACGACGTTCACCAAGAAGACGTTGCCCATCGGCACCAAGCGGACCGAAGACGCCCGGTCGAACGTGAACATGATCTTCAGCTTGCTCGGCAAGGTGAACAACGTGACCGTGACCGAGTCGGCGACCAAGAACGAGGAGATCCTCGAGGTGACGAACGACGCCATCTCCAAATTGAAGGTGACCTTCGCCGAGGACGCGAAGTCGACGCCGAGCCCGGCAAGCCGCCCAAGGTGAAGGCCAGCGTCATCGCCGGCAAGACGTACGTGGTCTCGGCGAGCAACGGCAAGGTCACCGTCCTCGACGGCAAGGGCAAGCCGCCGCCCAAGGCCGAGACCGCGCTGGTCGAGAAGAGGTACCGCTCGCTCGGCAAACCGGATCAGTTCGCGGTCGGGATGCCAGCGCGCGCGCTCAGGGACGGCGAGGACGTCCCCGAGCTCTCCGAGGCGCTCGGCACCCAGGTGAAGGGCAACGACGACAAGATGACGCTCGAGGCGGTGAAGATAAGCTTCCGGAACCGCCAGGGCGACAGCGGCATCTTCGACGTCTCGATGACGATCAAGACCGGCGAGACGGGCCTCAAGATGACGATTCCCCTGAAGGGCACCATCGCGGTCCGCACCACCGACGCGTCCCCCACCGCCATGGACCTGACCGGCCCGCTCGCGTTCGAGATCGGAGGCAACGAGAGGAAGCCCGGGATCACGGGCAACGGCGTGCTGAAGCTGACCTCGAACTTCTCCTACCGCTGACGGGCTCGCGTCGCCGATTGGCGCGGAGGTGTGGCGGCAAATCCTCGCTCGTGGTGTCATGGAGTATCCCCTCGTGAAGCGCTCAGCCCCGTTTCTCCTGACGGTTGCATGTGTCGTCCATTCCGGCTCGGCTTCGGCCGACGACGCGAAGGACACCGCCGCCGCGCGGGCGTTCGGTCAGGACGGCGTGATGCTCGCCGATCAGGGCAAATGCGCGGCCGCCATCGAGAAGCTGGAGCGCGCGGAGAAGCTGCATCATGCGCCCACCACCGCCGGCCGCCTCGGTGAGTGCGAGATCCAGACGGGCAAGGTGATCGCCGGCACCGAGCGCCTCCAGCGCCTCCTGCGCGAGGGCCTGCCGCCGAGCCCGCCCAAGAGCTTCGTGACCGCCATGGATCGGGCGCAGAAGGCCCTCGACGCCGCGCTGCCCCGCATCGCGACGCTCCGCATCTCGGTGAAGGCCCCCGTGGGCACGAAGCCCACCGTCACCGTCGACGACGAGGCGATCTCGAGCGTGCTCATCGGCGCGGACATGCCCGCCGATCCCGGCGCGCACAAGATCATCGCCACCGCAAAGGGGCTCGTCACCGACACGAAGCAGCTCACCCTCAAGGACGGCGAGACCAACGGCATCACCCTCACCCTCATCGTCGATCCGAACTACAAGCCCGAGCCTCCGCCGGTCGCGGTCACGCCGGTGCCGGGCCCCGCCGGATCCTCGACCACGCCGCCCCCCGATCGGAAGATGAACGTGCTGCCGTTCGTGGCGTTCGGGGTCGGTGCGGTGGGGCTCGGCGTCGGCGCCGTCACCGGCCTCATCGTCGGGTCGAAGTCGTCGGATCTCGAGAAGAACTGCCGCAGCGACGGCGGGTGCCCGAGCTCGCAGGACTCCACGCTCAGCTCCGCGAACACGATGGCCACCATCTCCACCATCGGCTTCATCGTCGGCGGCGTCGGCGTCGCGAGCGGGGTGGTGCTGCTCCTGACGCAGGGCACGACCACCACCGCCTCGCGAAGGCCCGGCGTACAGCCGCTCCTGGGCCTCGGCTATGCCGGCCTGGACGGAACGTTCTGATGACGAACAAACCGCTCCGCGCCGCGATCGTCTTCGGCCTGCTGCTCGCCGCGCCGCTCGCCGGCTGCGGCCTGGCGTACGGCCTCGGCGACTACCGCATCGACGACCCCCTCTCGAGCGAGGGCGGCGGGCGCGACGCAGAGGCCGAGGGCGGCGAGGCCGCGCCGCCGGAGTGCACGACGAACGCGGAGTGCACGACGCGGGCGACCGCCCAGGGTCCCCTCGATGCCGGCGCGGGCTACGACGGCGGACCGGTGGGCGTCCTCGAAGGTGGCACCGCCCCGGCGGTGTGCGTGAAGCCCGAGGGCCGCTGCGTGCGGCTGCTGACGCGCGACTGTCCGACCGTGCTCGGCGATTATGCGAACGACGACTCCATCCTGCTGGGCACGCTGTTCACGCTGAGCGGCGCCACCACCGGCACCAACACCGCGCGCCAGCAGAGCGCGCTGCTGGCGGCCGAGGAGATCAACTCGTCGCTCGGCGGGAGCGGCATCCCCGCCGCGAAGGGCTCGACCGCGGCGCGCCCGCTCGCCGTGCTCTCGTGCGACGAGTCGCAGGATCTGGTGCGCGTCGGCACGCACCTCCTCAGGGACCTGCACGTCGCGGGCATCGTGGGCCCCAACACCAGCCAGGACACGCTCGACCTGACGACCAAGCTGGTCGC
>JAYTBL010000737.1:0-17030 GCA_043736975.1 Polyangiaceae bacterium | reverse complement strand
CACGCGCCGTCCGCGTTGCTCACTCCGTGCAAGTGGCAGTAAACGGAACGGTGCCTTGCGGCGAACGCGGCGGCGAGGGCACTCTTGCCCACGCCGGGCGCGCCCGTCAGAGAGACGACTCGATTCTTTGCCATGGCGAGCGCCAAAGCGTCGAGCTCGGAGTCTCGTCCGATAGGTGCGGGATTGCCCTTCACCGTTTCATCTTATGCGTTGTGGCTCTCGTGGCTTCGTTCGCCGTTGCTTGCTCGGCCGAGACGGCGAACGACGACAGCTCCTCGATCGCGCCGGCCGAGGCGACCGCCAGCGTCCAATCCGACGCCGGTGGCCCGCGGAAGCGGGTCATGATGACCTCCGCGAGTGAGGGCTCACTTCTTGCGCGGTCGCGCGGCAGACGCGGCAGACGCGGAAGCTGCAGGGGCCACCGAAGGGGCCCTGCCGTGCGAGCTCGCCGCAGCCGGGCGGGGGGCCGCGGCACGAGGCGCTGCCGACGCCGAAGCGACGGCAGAGGCGGCAGAGGCGGTCGTCGACGGCGCGATCGCGGCGGAGGCGATGCTCGCGGAGCTAGCCCCGGCCCCGAAGTGCCGAAGCGCCTGGCGACCCGCGCCGGCGAACAAGCAGGCGACGAAGATCAGGCTGCCGAGGAACGTCCAGACGGGGGCGCTCCCCTTGGTCTCGTAGCGGTTGTCGCACGCCTGACAGTGGATGGTGCGTTGCTTGCCCACGGGGAACGTGGGGATGAACATGACGTGGAAGTACTGATTCCAATCGGATTGCGTGAGGGCCGGCTGCCGGCAGTTGCCGCAGGGGGTGGCCAGACGGGTTTCGGACGCGCTGCTCCTCGTGCCGTAGACGATGATCATGAGGCTCTCTCCGTGGCGCCGGCCATTGGTCGACAGCCAGCAAGCGAGATGCCACTTCGTGAATAGCGCGAGGCGCCGTTCTGCCGCGAGATCGCGCAGGTCGTGGACGCGTCGGCGGCCGGCGGGCACCTCGCCTCGTTGCGCGATCAGGCAACCCGTTGCGGGACTGGGCACCGGCGCGACGGTACCTTGAGGCCGCGGGCTCTCACTCCGTCAACCGCGTGGCTCGTCGGACCGCGTACGCGGCGCACGCCTGCCAGGAGCTAGAACGCAGCGTCGAACGCGACCTCGCCGGTCACTCCGACCTGGTAGGCGGAGACGCGCCGCTCGAAGAAGTTCGCGAGCTCCTGCACGTCCTGGAGATCCATGAACGGGAAGGGGTTCTTCGCGCCGTACTGCTTCGTGAGCCCGAGTGTGGTGAGGCGCTGGTCGGCGATGAACTCGAGGTACTGCCGCACCTCGAGCACCGAGAGGCCCGCGATGCCGCCCGCCAGGAGATCCTCGGCGAACGCGCTCTCGCAGTCGATCGCCTCCTGCATCATCACACGCACGTCGTGATCGAACGATGCGTCGAAGAGCTCGGGCTCCTCGCGGCGGACGGTCTCCACCACCTCGAAGGCGAACGCCATGTGCGCGCTCTCGTCGCGGAAGACCCAGTTCGTGCCGCCCGCGAGCCCGTGCAGGAGCCCGCGCGAGCGCAGGAAGTACACGTAGGCGAACGCCGCGAAGAAGAAGAGGCCCTCGATGCAGGCCGCGAAGCACACCAGGTTGAGGAGGAACTGGCGGCGCTTGGCCTGCGTGTCGAGCGCGTCGAGGCGGTCGATGGAGTCGATCCAGCGAAAGCAGAATTCCGCCTTCTTCTTGATCGAGGGAATGCTCTCGACCGCCGCGAACGCCCGGTGGCGCTCCTCGGGATCGGGCACGTAGGTGTCGAGCAGCGTGAGGTAGAACTGCACGTGCAGCGACTCCTCGTAGAGCTGCCGCGAAAGGTACATCCGCGCCTCGGGGGCGTTGATGTGCTTGTAGAGGTTCAGGACGAGGTTGTTCGAGACGATCGAGTCGCCGGTCGCGAAGAACGCGACGAGCCGCTGCACGAGGTGCCGCTCGGCGGGGCTCATCTTGCTGCGCAGGTCGGCCACGTCGGTCGAGAAGTCGACCTCCTCCACCGTCCAGGTATTCTTGACCGCCCCGCGGTACATCTCGAAGAAGGCGGGATAGGCCATGGGCCGCAGCGTGAGGCACATGCCGGGATCGAGGATCCGCGCTGGACGGGTGACGACGCTCATTGGCAGGCCTCGCAAGTCTCGGGGTTCTCGAGCGAGCAGGAGACCGCCGCGGTATCGGCGGCGGCGGCGGCGGCGACGGCGGGCGGCGGCGTCCAGCCTGGGGTGGCGGACGGATCCCCCTCGCTGGGGGCGGCCTGCGGCGTCTCCACCGTGGCCTTGGCGATGCGCGTCGCGGGGCGCGAGCGCAGGTAGTAGGTGGTCTTGAGGCCCTTCTTCCACGCATAGAAGTACATGCTCGAGAGCTGCCCGATGTTCGGGCTCTCGATGAACAGGTTGAGCGACTGGCTCTGATCGATGAACGCGCCGCGATCGGCGGCCATGTCCACGAGCGCGCGCATCGGGATCTCCCAGCAGGTGCGGTAGATCTCGCGGAGGTCCTTGGGCAGCTCCTCGAAGCCCTGCACCGAGCCCTCCGAGAGCTTGAGGCGGTTGCGCATGCTTTCCGTCCACAGGCCGAGCGCCTTGAGCTCCTCGACGAGGTAGCGGTTCACCTGCATGAAGTCGCCAGAGAGCGTCTCGCGCTTGAAGAGGTTCGAGATCTGCGGCTCGATGCACTCGTAGCAGCCGGCGATCGACGCGATGGTGGCGGTGGGCGCGATGGCGACGATGAGCGAGTTGCGGAGCCCGTGCTCGCGCACGCGCTCACGCAGCGCGCTCCAGCGCGCGGTGTCCTCGGGGACGACGCTCCAGGCGTCGAACTGCAGCTCGCCCTTCGCGGCGCGGGTCTCGGCGAAGGCGGGGTGCGCGCCCTTCTTCACCGCGAGATCGACGGACGCGGTGAGCGCGTGGAAGTAGATCTCCTCGGAGATCTTGCGCGAGAGCGCGCGGGCCTCGGGCGCGTCGAAGGGGAGGCGCAGCTGGAAGAAGAGATCCTGGAGGCCCATGAGCCCCAGGCCGACCGGGCGCCAGCGATCGTTGGAGCGGCGCGCGGAGTCGATCGCGTAGTAGTTGAGATCGATCACCTGATCGAGCTGCCGCACCGCGATGCGCACGGTGCGCGCGAGCTTCTCCCAGTCGAGCGAGGTCTTGCCGTTCTCCACCTTGACGTGGCGGCCGACGTTGATCGAGCCGAGGTTGCAGACCGCGGTCTCGCTGTTGCTCGTGACCTCGAGGATCTCGGTGCACAGGTTCGAGAGGTGCACCACGCGCCCCGGCAGGCCGGTCTGGTTGCAGGCCTTGTTCGACTTGTCCTTGAAGGTCATCCAGCCGTTGCCGGTCTGCGCGAGCGTCCGCATCATGCGCGAGTAGAGATCGCGCGCCTTGATCGTCTTGTGCGCGAGGCCGCGGTCCTCGGCGTCGATGTAGGCGGTCTCGAAGGCCTCGCCGAAGAGATCGGGGAGCGTGGGGACGAGCTTGGGGTCGAAGAGGCTCCAGTCGCCATCGAGCTCGACACGCCGCATGAACAGATCGGGGATCCAGTTCGCGAGGTTCAGGTTGTGGGTGCGGCTCGCCTCGTCGCCGGTGTTGTCGCGGAGCACGAGGAACTCCTCGATGTCGGCGTGCCACGGCTCGAGGTACACGCAGCAGGCGCCCTTGCGCTTGCCGCCCTGGTTCACGGCGGAGACCGAGGCGTCGAGCGTCTTCAGCCAGGGGACGATGCCGTTGGAGTGCCCGTTGGTGCTCTCGATGAGCGAGCCGCGCGAGCGCACGCGGTGGTACGCGAGGCCGATGCCGCCCGAGAACTTCGAGAGCAGCGCGATGTCGCCGTAGCGCTGGTAGATGTTCTCGAGGTGATCGTCGGGCGAGTCGAGCAGGAAGCAGCTCGAGAGCTGCTCGTGGCGAGTGCCGGCGTTGAAGAGGGTAGGGGAGCTCGGGATGTACTCGAGCGTCGAGAACAGATCGTAGAGATCGAGCGCCTCGGCGACAGTGTCCGAGAGCGCGCACGCGATGCGCAGGAAGAACTGCTGCGGCGTCTCGATGACCAGGCGCGTCTGCGGGTGCTTGAGGAGGTAGCGGTCGTAGACGGTGCGGAGACCGAAGTACTCGAACACGCGGTCGCGCTTGGGCTCGATGGCGTCGTTGAGCTTGCGGGCGTTCGTGCTCACGAACGTGGCGAGGCGCTCGTTCACGATGCCGAGGCGCTGACCCGCGGCGACCGACTGCGAGAACGACTGGATCTCCTGGGTGCGGACCTCCTTGTCGATGTACGTCGCGAGGAGGCGCGCCGCGAGCCTGGCGTAGCTCGGCTCCTCGACGATGTACGCGGCGGCGGTCTGGATGGAGAGGCGATCGAGCTCGCTGGTGGTGGCGCCGTCGTAGAGACCGCTGATGGTCTTGGTGGCGATGCGCATGGGATCGACGTCCGCGAGGCCAGCGGCGGACCGGCTCACCGCGCGCACGATCTTGTTCAGATCGACGGGCTCTTTCCGACCGCTGCGCTTGGTCACGCGCATCGAGGTCTGCGGGTACGCGCTCTCCGCTTCTCGCTCGCTGTCGGGCGGATAGCTGGGCGTGACCGACGGCGTCCTGCCGTTGGCGATCGGATCGATATTCATCGTTTGTCCCCTGCGCAACGCCGCGCGCGAGACCTGCTCGCACCCGGACAGATGAGATCCGCCGCCTTACCCGCGAGGCGTTGGACCGACCACGCGCGCCCGATGCGCCCGTGCATGAGTGGCAGGTTTTCGGACTTCGAGCGCTCCGGCACACGCCGGCTTGCTACTGACCGTCGCTTCCCAGCCCCTCGCGAGAGGGAGCCAGTGCATGGACGGGGTTCGTTCTCGTTTACCGCTGCGGGGGCAGTCCCGGAGTTGCGCCGGGTTCCCTTTCAAGCCTGCGCAGATGCCCAGGCACCAATCACGACCCACTACATACAGGGCCACGCGCGTTCAGGTCAACAAGATGTTGTATGTTGCGCATTCTTGAATGGTTCCGGACGATTGCTGCGCAGCTGCGCGCGTGCACAGTACAAGCACTGCGCGGGCGCCCGGTCGAAGACGCGATCTTTTCGGCAACTTCGTGGCGCAGTGGTCGACGGGCGGGGCATGAACATTCCCGGGGCCGGCGGTCGCGATTCTCTCGAACGAACGTTGCGCGCGCGCGAGGACGCTCCTGGTCCTGCGCCGCGCCCGGCGATCGCCGCTCCGCGCGCTCCGGATTACGATGCTGCGCTCGCCGCGCTCTACGATCGCCTCCCGCCGCCGACGCGCGAGGCGGTCGACTACGCAGCCATGGTCGTGGCCGTCGCGCCACCCGACTCTCACGCGGTGAAGGACGCCCAGCTGCGCGCCCGGATGGACGGATGCCGCGACAAGGCGAGCGGACCTTACAGCGTAGGCGACCAGCAGGTCGCTGCGTCTCCGATGTTCCGGATGACGCCCCACGTGATCCCGCGGGCGCTGGTGAAGGAGCTGCACGCGATCGGCAAGCAGGCGGGGCTCACGGAAGGTCAGATCGGAGCGCTGAAGGTCGGCCAGGGCTCCAGCGCGTCGCTGGTGAAGATGACCCAGGCGCTCATCGACGCCGGCAAGCTACCTTCGGACCCCGCGGACCTCGCCGGGCGAATCAAGACCATGCAGTGGACGTACGGCATCGGAATGGACTGCGCGGGCTACGCGAAGGAGGCGCTCCGCGCCGCGCACGGACGAGAGCTCGGCTTCTACGGCGCCGGTATCGAGTCGTTCCGCGATCTGGATGGGAAGCGGAGCGACACATTTGCGCGGGTCCGCATTGCTCAGGCGCGGCCCGGCGATCTGATCACGCTCGATCCGTCGCCGGGAGGTACCTACGGTCACAACGTCGTCGTCTACGACAACAAGCTCGCCGACGCGACCCAGCGCGCAGCGCTCGGCGCGACCTACGGGGCGTCGATGGCCGCGTTCCTCGCGTCCCCTGGTCCGCACCGCGTCCTGCAGGTGGACTCGTCGTGGGGAGCGGGCACCGAGGGCAACCTGGTCGGCGGCTACCGGCGCGACACGTGGATCTACGACGAGTCCACGAAGCGCTGGGCGTCGTTCGCGCCCGGTACATTGCCGCCTCAGCTCGTCGTCTCCGCCGACGGTCCCTCGGACGATCGCTTCCACGCAGCCTACCGGCCGCGATGACGAACGCACTCCTTCGTGCGCTGATCGCGTTCAGCATGGCCCTGACGCTCGCGATCTCCTCTCGATGGGCGAGCGCGGAACCGAGCCAGGAGGGCGTGGCGCTCGGGGTCGAGCCGTCGCTCGACGTTCAGCTCGCGCCGCTTCACGCCGCCTCCGTCGAGCACCCGTGGGGAACCGCTGCGCTGGCGTGGCACGCCGCCGACGCGTCATCCGCCACGCGCCTCTGGATCGGAGAGTGGGATCTGCGCGCGGGTCGCTTCGTGCGGGTGCGGGCGCTACGCGTGGATGATGGAGGAGATGGCGCGATCCGTCTGGCGCGCAACGGTGACAGCCTCCTCCTTCTCGTCTCGGGCCTCTCGAGCCCGAGAGCCAGGACCGCGCTGATCCAGGTTGGCCTCGATCTCGTGGAGCAGGGGAGCGTCTCGCTGGCCGACGGGTTCCTCGGCAGCCTCGTGGTGGGCGACCGGTTCATCGCGGCCGCGACCTACGAGGACGACAACTATCATCTGCGCCTCCTCGACCCCGCGACGCTGGTGGTGCTCGCGGCCCGGAAGCTCCAGGGGCCGTTCACGCCGTGGCCCGCCCCCGAGCTCTCCTCGCACGCGCTGCGGCTCGAGGCCGGACGCCTCTACGTCGCGCTCGCGCGGCGTGATCCCAGCTTCGTCGAGCTGCGCCTACCTTCCCTCGCCACCGCGAGCTCGATGGTCTTCCCGGTCCCGCTCGCGCATCGATGGCCGTACACGAGCGCGGCGCTCAGCGCAGCGCCTGCCGCGCTCTCGTTCGACTCGGGCAACGACCGCTACCTCCTCTCGGGGGACCTGCGGCTGCTCGCCTCGCTTCCGCCGGCGCGGGTGCGGGTGCGGGTCGAGGGCGAGGCGTCAGCCGGCGAGCGTGTCACCCAGCGCATGTTCGGGCGAACCGTGAGCACCGCGGTTCGGCAGGGGCGTTGGGTGCTCCGCGTCGCACGCTGACGCCGATCAGGGACGAGGTGCGGCCTAGCCGGTCTTCCCCTTCGCTGCGAGATCTCCGCGCCGCTTCTTCATCACGCGGCGGAGGTCGGCCGTCTTCCGCGGCTCGAGCCCGATCTCCTCGAGCCTATCGATCCACGCGGGGGCAACATCGCAGAGCTCGTCGAGGCTCGCTTCCGTCGCGGCTCGGCGCACGCCATGGCGCTCCCCGAAGGCGACGAATCCGGCGCGCTTCAAGTTGTCGTCGCGACCGTCATCCGGCACCGTGCGGAGACTGACGTTCTTCGCGTGGAGATCACCATTGGCGGCGAGATACGAGAACGCGACCAGACGGAGGTACTTGGCGATCTCCACGACGGGCACCGAGCCTAGCTCGCTGATGCCGCGCGCGATGTCGGCATACGAGAGCACGTACTTGTCGCCCGGATAGCGGTCGAGAAACTGGCAGGCGTCCTCCTGGTGGACCTTGGCCACGCCCCCGCCCTTGGACGTCACGCGGTCGAAGCGATCGACGAGGAGGCCCGCTGCGCCGTCGCGATCGTGCACGAGCTCGGCGCGCGCGACCTCGAGCCCGCTCGAGCGAGCCATCTGCAGAAAGAAATGCTCGTTCTCGACGAGGCGAGGCATCTTCGGCGGATTCAGCTTGAGGATGTAGGCGCCGCTTCCGCCCGTCGCGCGCAGGGGAAGCGAGATCCTCGCCGCAGAGACCTTCTCCTGGACGCCGGGAAGGGTCGGCTCCAGGCCATGCTTGCCGGCGAGGCTCTCTTCGAGGATGTCCGCGAACCGGATCGTCGACAGCGCGGCGGTGTCGACGGCGGGCGTCACCTCACGCGGAGACTCGGCATCTCGGACCACCGAGATGTCGCCGATGCAGTCGGCTCCTGCGTCGACGAGGAGCGAGAGAAGATCGTCCCTCGATGTCTTCACTCTGCGGACGAGCGCCTCGAGACGGCGCCCTTCGGGGAGCAAGCCCCGCGAAGAACGGGTGGACGTTCGTTCCGAGGGTCTCGACGCGCGCGGTCTCGTAGGGGAGGCGATAGGCGATGCCTCGATCCCATGCGGGATGCGGGGCGGCGCGGAGCGACGGCTCGTACTCGAAGACCGCGCCGTGCGACGTTCGACGGAGATGTCCCGCGACCGCTGTGCCGCAGAGCACGACCGCCGAGTCCGGCTTTGCGCGGCGTTTCATCGGCTGCCCGCCGGCTCGAGCTCGGGGGCGATCCGAAGACCGTTGTCGAGCCGGAGCGAGGTCTTGCCGGCCTCGACGTCGTAGACGAAGTCCGGTCCGCAGCCGGCCAGCTTGCTGAGGTCGATCTGGGTCAGCCTGAGCGCCTTGCGGCGTGCACGGACCGCGCGACCGAGTGCCGCCGTGCGGGCCACGTGAGGGGAGAATGCCTTCGACGAATCCATGCGTTCGGCCTGATTCCCGTCACGATGGCGCAAACCGTGGTCGATGGATTGCTCGTTCAATGCGAACGCATGGATTCTTCCAGGGAGCGCGCTTGCTGGCGCCCGATCGTCGCAACGATCCATGCGATCGCATGGATCGTCGCTCCCTGGCGCGAGGGCGATCCCTGGCGGAGGAGGACCGTCGTGAGCTGCGCCTCCGCCTCGCCGCGCGCGCGCGAGCCTCCGACGCCGGCCCCGCGCGGTCAGCGCAGGAGAACACGCACGAGCTTCGCCGGGCTGAGGCGCGCCTTGGTGGTGGCGTCGAACGTGCCGTCGCTCGAGAAATACGCCGCCGTGGCGTCGACCGCGGCCTGCTCGAGGGTGTCGTCGGCGGCGACCTTGGAGACCTCGCCGCCGGCCTTCGCCACGCGGAGGACCGACGCCATGCGACCGCCGCGTCCGGAGAGGAAGTAGACGTGACTGTCGTCGATCCACGCGCGGCGGAGCGACGGCTGATCCTTGGCCAGGATCTCGACGTCGCCGCCGCCCTTCGGGACGCGGGCCACGATCCCCGCGCGCTCGACCTCGGCCGAGCTCCACGAGACCGCGCAGAAGTAGACGTGGGTGGCGTCGACCGCGAGGCCGGTCGCCTCGTCGGGGAGCTTCGCGGCGAGCACGGCCGGCGCGCCGCCCTTCTTCTGCAAGCGGAAGACGCGGGCGCCGGAGAGATCTCCGGCGGGACCTGCGCCCTTCGGGGTGGAGAAGTAGACGCTCTCCGCGTCGAACGCGAACGTCATCGCGCCCTTCGTGCCCGAGGGGAGCGGCTTCTTGCTGCCGTCCTTGGGCATGACCGTGTCGTCGATCCAGAGCCTGTCGCCGTCGACCGCGATGAGGCGCGGCTCGATCCCGGTCACGAGATCGACGGGAGCGCCGCCCGCCAGAGGCAAGCGCAGGACGCGCCCGCTGCGCGCTGCGCTCTTCGACAGGTCGCGGTTCACCGCGACGTACAGGGAGCCCTCGTCGGCGGCGAGCGCGCCCATGCCCTCGAGCTCGAGGTGTCGCGTCAGCTCTCCGCCGGCGACGTTCACCGACCAGAGGCGCGCTGCGGGCACGTACATCGGGCCGTCGGTCCAGCGGCTCACGTTCGTGAGCACCCACAGGCGACCGCCGGCGACGAGCATCTTGTCCCAGGTGTCGTCGTTGGCGCGGTTCGCGAGGACCTTGCTCGTGCCAGCGGTGGAGGCGGGCGGCGCGGGCGGCGCGCGGACCACCGGCGGCGGCGCGGGCGGGGGAGGCGCCGGCTCCGCGACCGGGCGCGGCGGCGGCGGCGTCTCCGGCTCCTTGCAGGACGCGGCGAGGAGCGAGAGGAGCGAGAGGAGCGAGGCGGTGACGATCCCGGAGACGCGCGCGCGCATGCACCGACTCTACCCGAAACGGCGCGCGTCACGCCGACGCGACGACTCCGGCGCGCGCGCCGTCTCAGGGGGAGCCGACCACGAACGTCATCGGGCCGACGCTCAACATCGCGCCCTCGGTGAGGGCGGCGGGGGCGGCGGCAGCGCGAACGCCTGGAGCTGCGCCCTGCTGGGCGGCGGCGGCACCGTGGACGGCAGCGCGTCCGGAGGAAGCGGCAGCGGGGTCGTGCCCGCCGGCGCGCGCAGCCCCCCCCGGTGGACGCTCTCGGGAGGCGCCGACCTCCGCTCCTCGCTCGCGTCCGCGAGAAGTCGCTGCATGGCCTCCTCGAGCAACCAGTCGAACGAGCAGCCGAGCTCGAACGTGCGGTGCTCGAAGGCCCGCAGGAGCTCGATCGAGCAGGTGAACGACTGCGTGCGCGTCATCGGTGACGGGAGGGCGCCGGGCGGCGTCGCATCGCGTGGCTGTCGCTTGGTAGGGTGTTCATCGCGCTCCTTCGGGGCGGGACGGCCTACCACCGACGAAGGCGCGCGACTGCTCGTCGTATGTGCTTTGCACGGGTTGCGCTGTGCGGATAAAGAGTGCAATGCCGAGACGGGCGTCAAGGGCAATCCGCTGGGGGCATGATCCCGCTTACGCAAAAATTTTCTCGCCCGCCCAGCCTCTGCCCGGTCTTGACCCAGGAGCGCCGACTGAGTTGGCTCGGCGGTGCGCTGGTTCGTCGGTTCGTCCACCACCTCGGCGGTCGCGCCGTGCAGGAGGCGACGGCGTGATCTCCCTGCGCGCCGCCACGCTCACCTGATCCATGCCGCCTTTTGGCATCCGCCGACTCTCGCTGTTCACTTCAGGTCTACTTCGCCCCGGCAAGGTAGCCTGAGAAGAGAGACGCGAGCTCCGCGCGCATCGCGTCGCCCGACCACCTGGGGTCGTCCTGCCATATCAGGGTATGAGCTACGCCCATCATCGTGTGCGTCATGATCCACGCGGCGAGATCGATGTTCGCGACGTGGATGTCCTGGCGTTTGCGGAGAGCGTTGGCGAGCGACTCCGCGGCCACGTCGGTGCTCTGCGCGATGGTCGGCATCAGTCCGACGGCATGTGCGATCTTCAGGACTGCGCGCGGTCCGCGCTTGTCTGATGTGAACCTGGTGAAACAGAAGTCGACGATCCGCCGGACGCCCTCTTCGCGGGGGAGCTTGGCGACTCGCGACGTTGATCTGGTAGCGACCTGGAGCGACGCCGAAGCCTGGCGTAGCGAGACGGCTCAGTACGGACGCATCCACGCCGGGGGGCGCGGCCTTCGAGACCGCCTCGTAGGCGAAAGACGCCACGTACCCTGCGCTCGGGTGCGGGTCCACGGTTGCAGACCCCGCCACAGACTCGACCACGCCGCTGGCGAAGACGCGCTCCGCCTCCGTGGTCTCGTCGATGATGACGAGCTGGTCGTTGGCGGGCAGGGAGATCACGGCGCCTTGCGACAGTCGTGAGCTGAGCGCCACGGCGATGGACGGGTTGGAGGAAGACCGCGTCTCGGTGTAGGCGATCTCCTGCTCGAAACGCAGAGTGGCCGCTCCCCAGGTCGCGATGGTGGCGGCTGACTTGCTCGGATCGGTCACACGCACTCGCGCGCGGAGTGACGTGCCGGCGCGATCCAGGAAGAGCCTCTTGATCGCCTCGAAGTCGGCGACCTCCGCGGGAGTGTAGGGCCCCGGCGTCGTGATCGCAGCGTTGAGATCGGCCACCGTCACGGTGGTCGGGTCGACGTCGTCGTCGCGCGTGAGCTCGAGGCGGTTCGCAGCAGCCACGAGCTTGGCAGGCAGCGTCGCGATCAGCAGCTTCGCGGGGGGCATCGGAGCTCCGGCGGGCGTCGAGATGTCCACTTCCGAGAGGCCGACCAGTGGCGGGACGGCGACTACGGCGGGGGGAGCGTTCGTCGTCTCGAGCAGCGCCCACAGCGACGGCAGCGCCGCCTTTTCCTCCGGGAAGAGCGTTTCGATGAAGCCGGGCCTCTCGATGGTGAGCAGCTCGCTCACGCTGAACCGGCTGTCAGGAGGACCGCTTGGAGCGTCTCGATCCCGCGCGCGGTGAGGTAGGTAGCGCCTGGCTTCGCGTTGGGCGACGCGATGCTGGCTCCGGGGAGGCGCCCGACGAGATCCGAGGAGTTGTCTGCTGTGATGAGGCGCTCTCCCTCGCTCGCCTCCGTGCACGCGACTGTCTGGACAACGAGCAGAGAAGCGACGATTCCGACGACGTGGCGACGAGAGGTCATCTGCGTGCGGGCGGCGCGGGACGCGTGCCTCCGCGGGGCACGAAAGCTGCCTCGCGATGTTCCGTGCTCGCCGCGGCGTCCCGGTGAACGCCGCCAAGCCCGACGAATCGCCTCGCCGTCGAGCTTCATGCCGCCGAGGTCTGCTCCGACGCGTAGGCCATCGTGCCGCCGGTCGGGCACGCGCAGGCCTCACCCGAGGCGCACGCGTCCCCCGACCGGGGGACGCAGACCGGATCGCTTGCGCTACTTGTGACAGCCCCGCGCCCGGCGCGCAGGTGCGCACGGGGTGGTCCGCGCCAGCGCGGCACAACGCGGGGAGCCGATCCGCCCCCGGTGCCCGGCGCGGGAGGCAGCTGGATCCGTCACGGCTCACCGACCCCCGACCAAGCCCTCTTCTCTCGCAGATCGTCGGGGTTTGTTCGCGTCCCTGCTCGGGATCGCGACTTGCTTGACCGTCCAGTGAATGCGTCGTTACGGCTCGCTCGCTGTTCTGGTCTCGGGCGCGCTGCTCTCCGCCTGTGGAGCCGCTGACGGGGGACGGGGCGACGGCACCGAGAGCGCGTCCGCGATCGTCGGCGATCTTCGGAGCGATGGTGAACAGGCGCAGGTCGTGGAGCTGGAGGTCGAGGAGTCGGGCAAGTTGTTCACCTGCACCGGCACGTTGATCGGGAGCCACACCGTCCTCACGGCACGGCACTGCGTGGAGGGGAGAATCGACGAGGCGAACGGGTGCACGGTCACCGTCCTGCTCGACCGCGTCGGACGGAGCACCACGGATCCGGCCACGGAGCGCTACCCCGCCGCGCGGTGCGACATGCTCGACGCCGGAGGAATCATCGCGGCGCTCGAGGATCTCGCGACGGTGCGCCTCGGGCGCGACGTGGTGGCGATCGCGCCCGCGCAGCTCGCGACGGACGCCGCGCCGCGCGGCCACTACACCGCCTATGGATACGGGTCGTTCGGCGCGGGCCCAACACTCGGGACGAAGTGCGAGCACCAAGGCGATGGTCACAAGCGCAAGGTCGCCTATGACGGAGAGCTGGGGTTCCGGCTCGGGCGACAGGCGACGTGTCCAGGTGACTCCGGCGGCCCCCACTTCGTGACCGGAACCTCGGTGCTTGCAGGAGTGACGAGCACCGGCTACGCCGCGGGCGTGGCGTACGAAGCAAACGCGAGCGTCGCCGCGCATCGCGGGTGGATCCTCGAGCGTCTCGCATCGTACGGTGACGCCCCGGCCCGGTGAGCTGCGCGCGACCTTCGCGGTCGGCGAGCTACGACGGTCGCGAACGTGCAGCCGAGTTGGTCTGCGCCAGCGCAGCGCGGCGGAAGCCATGACGCCGCCGAGGACGCCTGGCACGCACACTCATCAGGACGACGAGGGCGAGGAGGATCACGACGGCGCTGCCGGGCACTTCGCGCTGGCGGATGAGAAGTGCGATGCCGAGAGACTGCAAGTAGTAGCGGGGGTCGACGCTCTAGCGGCAGCCTGCGCTCCGCGATACACGAGGCGGATGTCCCCGCAGCGCGGAGCGATCGCTCGAGTCCAGGCGCACGGCGAGGCGTCGCGCGACCGCCTTCGCGCCCGGCACGGACCGCTGCTCGACGAGCTCGCGGCGCTCGTTCGGGCGCGGGCGCGCGTCACGCTGAACTTTCACCCCGACCGTCTCCTCGAAGGCGGCGATACCGTGGCCGACGATCTTCTCGCCCGCGGCCGGTACCGCAGCCAGTTCGAGACCGGGATCAGCAACGGCAGCCGCACCGCGTTCGCCGGAGGCGATCGCGATCGCTGGGAGGCCGGGCTCTTCGGCGGCGCCTACCACGCGTCCGACGTCACGCCCGCCGATCGTCCGAAGTACGGCGCGCTCGACCTCTTCCATCACCTCGACGGCGGGAGCCCGCGGTTCGGCTCCTGCTTCTTCGTCCTGCGCCGCGAGCTGCACGCCGCGTGCACGTTCACCTGGGGCGACAGCCACGAGGGCCCCGAGCACATGGGAACGCTCGGCGTGCTCGAGCCGCTCCTCGGCGCGCTGCTCGACAGCGTCGCGACGCGAGGGGAGGCGCTCGGCCTCCTCCTGGACCGACCCGCGCTCGTGGCCGCGCTCGCGTCGCCGTCGGGCAGCGGCGTCGTCGGGCGCGCGCTGGACGCCTACATCGAGGCCCAGGTGCACGCCGAGCTCGACCTCGCGACCGCGTTCGAGGCGCTCGTCATCGATCCGTCCTTCGACGGCACTGCGACGGGCGACCGACTCGAGGCGCTCGCCGCGCGCTACCGCATCCCGCTCACGCGCCATCCCGGCTTCGTCCTCGCGCGCGGCGAGGTGCCGAGCGATGTCCGCGGGCCGCGCATGGTCCCCCTCGCGCATCGCATCGCGGTCGCAGACCGCCTCGACGCCGCGGTCGTGGGCGAGGCCGCCGCGTCGCTCCACCGGACGCCCGCGCTCTGGCAGGACTGGGATCCGTCCGTCGCCGTCACGCTCCAGCACCTCAAGCAGATCTGGCACGTCCTCGTGCATCGAGGTCACCCGCGCGTGCGGTGACGCTCACTTCGTGGCCCTAATCCCCGAGCTCCGGACCATCTGCTCGAGTCGTTGAAGCGGCGGCGCGCGGCTCGAAGAGGATGGGCGCCATCTCTCTGGGTACGTGGCGTGAACGACTCCAGCCGCACGATCGAGCTGGCCAGGGCGCTCTGGGCGCGCGGCGACGGGCATCTGACCCTCCTCGCTCGCCGCTCGGTCCTCACTCATGGCCTCGAAGCCATCCCTGCGTCACATCTGCGCTCGGCGACGTCGCACCACGGCCCCGACGAGGAGCAGGAGGCCCGCCAGCGAGAGCGATGAGCGGGCGCTCGCGGTGTGGCAGCCGCATCCCGAAGAGTCCTGATCCTCGGTCGGGGCGTCCGCGCCCCCGCTGGTTCCGCCGCTGGAGCCTGGCCCGCCGCTGGTTCCGCCGCTCGAGCCTGGCCCGCCGTCGCCCGTCACCCCGCCATCGACGGCGGGGATCGGCAGATCATCGGCCCACAGCTCGCGGCCCGTCAGCCCGTCGTCGGCGTCGAAGACGACGCGCGCTCCCACCGACCAAAATCGGCCAGGAGCCGAACCGGCCGGCGCGATGTCGAGCATGACAGTGCCGGCGGCCGTTCCGTCGCTCCGGAACGGCTCGCGCTTCGCGTGCGTACCGTCATCGTCGCTGAAAAAGAGGAAGGGGCCTACGGCGGTCAGGGTCAAGGGGCCGTATCCGCTGGTGCCAGGGGTGATGTCCTTGACGAGGACGGTACCGGCGGCCGTGCCGTCCGTCCTCCACAGCTCGCGTCCCACGACGCCGTCATCCGCGGTGAAATATACGTACGGCCCGAGCGCTATCATCTCCTTCACCGCGGATCCGATCGCGCCCGGTCGAATGTCCTTCACGAGGACGGTTCCCAGCACGGTCCCGTCGGTCTTCCACAGCTCTTCGCCATTGGCGCTGTCCGAAGTGCTGAAGAGTACGACGCCATTCAACGCGGATATTGACGCCGCGTTTCCGAGCTTCAGCTTGACGGTGCCCGCGGCGGTTCCATCGCTCTTCCAAAGTGCTTCTCCGCCGCCGTCGTCGGCCGGAAAGAAGAATGTGTTTCCGATCACGCCAGCCTTCGATAATCCGCCGCTTCGGGAGCCGGCCGCTCCCAGGTTGATGTCCTTGACCAGCTTCGTCCCGGGCAGCGTGCCGTCGCTCGTCCACAGCTCACTGCCCACGACGCCGTCGTCCGCCCAGAAGAGAATCTGCTTGCCGACCGGCACGAGAGCAGCCTCTGGCCCCTTGAGAAGACTCATGCCGGGAGCGATATCCCGGACCAGCGAGGTTCCTGCGGTCGCGCCATCGGACTTCCAGATGTCGAACCCGGTGACGCCATCCCATGCCGTGAAGAGCAGGGTATTGCCGATGCCGGTAAGGGCGAAAGGCGACGACCCCTCCGGGCCTGGGCGGATGTCCTTGACGAGCTTCGTTCCATTCTCGGTAGCGTTGCTCGCCCACAGCTCGCGCCCATTCACGCCGTCGTCGGCGTTGAAGTACGCCACACCGCCGATGACGTGCCCTGCCAGAACATTCGACGACAATGGGCCCGCGAAGATGTCCTTCACGAAGGTCGTGCCCGCGGCAGTGCCATCGGTCTTCCAAAGCTCGAGGCCTCGGGTGCTGTCGTTCGCCGTGAAGAGGAGCGTGCCGTCGAGGTTCATCGCCGTCGAGGTCGTGGCGGAGCCCTCCGTGACGAACCCTGCGATCGCGCCAGGCCCGATGTTCTTGACCTGATACGGCTTCGCGGCGGCGGTGCCGGCAAGCAGCGACAGGATTGCAAGCGCGGTCACACCCGAGAACGCATGGCGGCTCATACTCATGATCCATGGCGGCTGCAAAGTTCGGACCGCGGGGCGCGCTGTAAGTTGACGGGGCGCCCCCGCTTCGATCTGGACCCCATCGTGCGCGCGAACGAACCGTTCGCGAACGCCTGGTTCCTTCGACGCCGAAGTGAGGGTCGGGGTTTGAACGATCGGGGCGCGCTCGAACGCTCGAACGCTCGAAGCTGCGGTGTCGAACACGAGGTGAACCCTGCGCTCGAGGGCGTCACCCTCGACTGCGACCAGCTCGATCGCCGGCGCGCCGTGAACCGCGCCCGGATTCTCCTGATCGGCATCGGCCTGTCGATCCGCGATCGGTCGAAGCGCGCTCTTGATCGCCGCGCCGGCCTCGCGGACCCCCGCATCGTCCGCGACCACCGCCGCCTCGGGTGCAAAGTACACGTAGTCGTTCGGGTCGCGGCCGTCGTA
>JAYTBL010000736.1:0-3270 GCA_043736975.1 Polyangiaceae bacterium | reverse complement strand
AAGGGGTTTTTGCCCTACGAGCAGATCGGCGGCAACGCCACGCAGCTGCGCGACGACTACGAGCGGCTGCGGATGTCGCACGAACTGTCGCGCGAGGTGGCCCTCGAGCGCGACTTGCCCAAGATGCTCGAGAAGCTGCTGGCCTGGTTGTTTCGCACGACGCGGGCCGATCGCGGGGTCATCTTTCTCAAGGACGACTCGGGTGAGATGGTCAGCATGGTCAGCCGCCGGCGCGACGGCGGCAACAGTCCCATCACCGTGTCATCCACCATCATGAGCCGCGTCACCCAGGAGCGCACCGCCGTGCTCACCCACGACGCGGGCATGGACTTCGCGTCGGCCAAGGGGCGTAGTCTCATCCTCAGTCGGATCAGCTCGGCCATCGTCGTGCCGCTGCTGCACAACGAGGACGTGCTGGGCATCCTGTGGCTCGACTCCGAGTCGCTCGCCGTCTTTCAGCCCAAGGACCTCGAGATGGTGACGACGGTGGCCAACCAGGCGGCCATGTTCATCCAGATCAACATCCTGGGCAAAAAGGTCGAAGAGGAGATCGTGGCCCGCGAGCGCTTCGCCCGCCTCGTGTCGCCCAACGTCGCCGAGCGCATCGCCTCGGGCGCGCTCAAGATCGAGAAGGGCGGCAGCCTGGTGCGCGAGTGCACCGTGTTCAACAGTGACATCCGCGGCTTCACGCGCATGAGCGAGGGCGCCACCGCCGGCGTCATCAACGAGCTCCTCAACGACTACTTCGAGCTCATGGTCGAGACGATCTTCAAGTACGAAGGCACGCTCGACAAGTTCATGGGCGACGGCATCATGGCCTTCTGGGGCGCCCCCGCCGTCCACGCCGACGACGCCGTCCGGTCCGTGCAGTGTGCACTCGATCAGATGGAGGCGCTCGGGAAGTTCAACCGCAAGCGCGTCGAGGCGGGTCAACCTCCGCTCGCGGTCGGCATGGGGCTCCACACCGGACCGCTCGTCGCGGGCTACGTCGGCAGCTCGAAGGCGATGAGCTACACCGTGATCGGCGACACCGCCAACACCAGCGCGCGCCTCTGCGGCATCGCGCTCGCGGGTCAGGTGATCGTCAGCGAGCCCACGCTCGCCCATCTCGGCCCGCGCTTCGAGGTCGAGGAGCTCCCTCCCGCCCATCTCAAGGGCAAGGAGAAGCCGCTCCGGATCTTCAACATCAAGCGCGAGAAGCCGAGCGCCGTCGCCAAGGTCGGCTAAGTCACCGAGCGCGATTCTCGTTCCTCGAATCTTGCTCGGCGATTTGCTGCGGAGCTCAGTCGGAGAGCTTCGTGAATTCGCTCTTCGCGAAGGGGGTCGCGCCGTAGTCGGTGAACGTGGTGCCCTCGAGGACGAAGCAGTCGCGCTCGAAGCCCTTGTCGTCGGCGCTGCACGGCTTGATCTGCTTCGGCGTCACGTTCACCGCGCACTTCACGGTGCCGTCGTCCTTCTTGTCCGACTTGCTCTCGAGGATGACGAAGCCCTCGACGCTGATGCGCGCTGCGACTGTCACCCCTACCACCGCCGAGGCCGCGCCGCTGGCGAGCGTGCAGCGCGTGGCGAGCGTGGCCGACGTCGCGGAGAGCTTCATGCGCGTGTCGAAGGTCACCCCGCCGTCCTTCAGCGTGCCACCCCACACGCCGTAGATCGAGTCGGGCGTCGCGCCGCCGGTCGGCGCCTCGAAGAGCGCGTCGCTCTCGGCGGCGCGGCCAGGCGTTCCGCCGCTCGTGCCGCTGCTCGAGCCCGACGAGCCCGAGCCGCTCGCGCCGTCGACCGTGGAGGCATCGTGCCCCGAGCAACCGACGCCGGCCAGCGCCGTGGCGAGCGCGAGCCCGCGAAGAATGATCCAAGCCATGTTCGTGTTCATGCGTGACCTCGTGCGCCGGCCGAGTGCAACGCCGATGCCGCGCGGCGAACACGAAGGTTTGCCTTTGTTTTCAAGCCAATTTCGGTCTTCGTGGCTCGCGGTGCGCCAGCGTGGCGCATGCCGCGCCACGCGTGGCTCATGAAGCGCGCGCGCAGGCTATGCTGCGCCGCGTGACGAGCCTCTCTCCGTCGGTCGCATGCATCGCGAGCCTCGCGCTCGCCTGCGCACTGGGCTGTGGCAGCGCGCCGGCGAACGCGCCAGACGGCGGCTTCCAGCTCAACATCGCGCTCCAGGTGCTGGAGCCCGATCTGGCGAACGGTCTCCACGTCGTGCTGCACCCGGAGCGCAGCGCGACGCAGGCGCTCGTCTACGTGCGATACTACGTCGGGTCGAAGGACGACCCGCAAGGCCTCGCCGGCTTCGCCCACCTCTACGAGCACCTCATGTTCCGCGGCTCGCGCTCGCTGCGCTCGACGAGCCGGCGTTCGCCCGCGAAGGCAGCGTGGTGGAGAACGAGCTGCGCCAGCACTACGACGACGTCCCGCGCGGCAACCTCGACGCCATCGCGCGCGAGGCAGTCTTTGGCGCGGCCCATCCCTACGGCAGCACCACTATCGGCCGTGTGGTGAGCGCGGAGGAAGTCTGCGCCAGCGCGGAGCGGCATCTCGCGCGCGACGAGACGCGCCTGGTGGTGGTCGGCGACGCCTCGAAGATCGTGCCCGCGCTGCGGACGCTGGACGCAGGCGAGCTCAGCGTGCGCTGAGGTCGGCTGCACCGCGTCACAGGCGGGGCAAAAGTGCATCGTTACCGACCGGCTACATCACGCCGATCCATCTGGTTTTTGCGGGTGAGCAGGCGTGGACGAGGTGGGTACGCGCGATGCAGAGCTCAAGTTCATGATCGGAATGAAAGAAACCAACAAGCTCCTCAATAACGTTCTGCGCGCGTTGCCGGCCATCTCGGCCATCCCGTTCTTCGCGCCGAAGAAGACGTCCATTCTCCCGTACGTGCTCGGCGCCTTGGGCGTCGCGGTTGCGGGTGGAATCGCGGCTGTCATGGTCCTCAGTCCCCGCACGCGCTACCGCGCGCTCGACATCGCCAAGGACGGCTACGGCAAGGTCAAGGGCCAGTTGGACGAGCTCGGCGTGAGCGAGAAGCTCGGGCTCCAGACAGAGCCGCGCACCAACCCCCAGCCGTACGCCAACGCCAACGGCCTCGTCAGCTCGGGCGTCTGACGCAGGTGCACCGCCAGAGGTCGAGAGGAGCTGCCGGCCGGGTGCTGGTAGCTTCTCTCGATGCGTCTCGGTCTCCCTGCAGTCTGCGCCCTCGCCGCCGCCGCGTGTGCTGGCGGATTTCCCGCCAGTAGCCCCCGACCACCGGTCCCTGCGGGCCCGGGC
>JAYTBL010000735.1:0-3270 GCA_043736975.1 Polyangiaceae bacterium | reverse complement strand
CCGCGACCGACGTGATCGCGACCCCCATCCAGGTCCCGGCCTTCGACCCCGCCCCCGCATTAAAAGAGGGGACCCCGACCCGGTCCCCCGCGGAGTAGTCACTCCCAGCGTGCGTGGGTTGACGATGACGTTCCCCGCCGGAGTCAGGGACGTAACGACGAAGCTGACCCGCCCGATAAGAACCGCTGGTTCCTGTGTGGGTACGTGCTAGGTCCACGCCTTGCAAAGGTCGCCGTCGCGTTCAAGTGCGTGCTGGGCGAAAGGTCTAGGAGGGTCGCGGATGCAATCGAAGTGGTTTGGCAGGACGAGCTTGGTGGCTCTCGTTTTCGCGGTGGCAGCAGGGTCCGGTGGACTCGCCGGCTGCGCCTCGGAGCGCGAACCCATCAACCGGACCCAGCCGGGTGTGGTCGACAAGTCGTTCTTCGTCGGGCAGGATCTCCAGTCGTTCAAGGACGACCCGGAGTTCCGGACCAAGAGCTACAGCATCGACAGCGGTGCCAACACCGACAACTTCGCGGGCACCATCGGCGGCGCCTCCGCGGTCGATCGCGTGCGCTTCGAAGTCACCGAGGACTGGCTGTTCGCGCGTCGCTCCTATCAGGAGGCTCCCGGCGCCGACAAGCGCGGTCTCCCGCGCAGGGAGGTCATCGCCCGCGACGACAAGGGCGTCGCCCTGTTCGCCGGCGACGTGGTGGGAGAGCTGACGGTCGGCCGCAAGCTCCCCGACGGGCGCGTGATCGGCGAGGTCGTCGCCCCCGGCGTCTTCGAGTTCCCCGGCAAGCCCACGGGTACCATCATCGCGGCCTGGAGGATCGATCGGCACTTCGACGTGCGCCGCGACTACAACCCGCAGACCGGCGAGGAGTCGAACGTCATCGTCGAGAACGACACCGACCGCCCCTGGCAGCAGCGCCAGTTCATGCGCATCGACTGGTCCGAGAACAAGGCGCAGTCCACCTCGGGTGACACCGCGTGGGTCTTCGGCGACAACACCAGCGCGTCGTCGGTCGCCTACTCGGCCACGAACGAGACGGACGAGGATCGTCCCCGCTTCGAGGACAAGTACTTCGACGTCACGAACAAGTACCTCCTCAAGTCCGAAGTCAACCCGCAGTTCGGGATCTCCGAGTGCGTCATCATCGGCTTCTTCAGCGGCGGCAGCACGTTCGACTGCACGCCGACCGAGGTCAAGGTCCGCCACTCGTTCGAGAAGCTCACCGGCCTGGAGGACTTCGAGTCCTTCGAGGAGTCGTTCGCGCCCCGCGACATCATCGGCAACTGGGGTAACGCGGGCAACACGTTCAACCGCGAGTACGGCGCCCCGCCGATCACGGCCTGGGACCCCCAGTACGGCTACACCGACGCGCTGACCCGCACGTTCTACTCGATGCATAACATCTGGGCGAAGAGCCACCAGGCGGCATCGTGCGGGAACAACGAGGACGTTGAGCCGAAGGACGGCACGGCCGACGCTTGCGCCAACGACAAGACCGGCTACGCCGGCGTGACCGGGTCGCAGTGCGACCTCAACATCAACAAGTGCACGATCCCGGTCCGTGACCGCGAGGTCAAGACCATCGGCTTCTGGCTGAACAACGAGGCTCCCGTGGAGCTCCTCGACCAGGTCGCCGAGAACGGCAAGACCATCACCCAGCCCGGCGCCATCGAAGAGACCACGATCACGTGGAACCAGCTCATGAAGGTCGCCGTCGCGTACCGTCGTGAGGTCGAGTGCCGCCGCACCGACGGCAAGAACAGCCGCGCGGCCTGCCATGCGCTGTACTTCGACGTCGCTGGCGACCGCGACACGAAGGACATGGTCGCGTTCGGCGGCTGGGGCGTCAGCAAGACGCTCGACCAGGCCGTCGACAAGAACCACCCGGTCATCGCGACCTGCCACGCGCCGGTTCGTGCGTACGACCCGGAGAGCTGCGGCAAGCCCGGCGAGGAGATCCGCCTCGGCGACGTGCGCAAGAACTACCACATCTACTGGCCCTACGCCTCGCGCGCCCCGTACGGCGGCGTCGCGACGATCGGCGCCGACCCGCTGACCGGCGAGATGGTCGGCGTGACCGCCACCACGATGATGCGCTCGGCGACGGCCGCCGCCGCTCAGCAGCGCGACATCATCCAGCTCGCGCTCGGCGACCTCACGCTCGACCAGCTCATCACCGGCGCCCAGCAGTCTCGCTACGCCGACCTCGTCAAGAACGGCAAGGTCGTCAGCGGCGTCAGCTCGAAGCCCAAGACGGACGCCGAGATCGCGACGCTCGTGAAGAACGTCCAGCAGGCGAAGGTCCAGGCGGCGCTCGGCGTCGACCCGGCGAAGATCAACGCGATGACCCCCAAGGCGCGCTCGCTCGCCAACGCGAAGCTCAAGGCGAAGAGCTCGCCCTACTCCGCGACCACCGAGAAGGCGAACCAGGAAGTGGCCGCCCTCGCGGACCAGCTGGCCAACTCGCCCTACAAGACCGAGATCGCCAACCGCGCGCTCAACAACGTGCTGGCCACGGCCGGCAACAAGAACACCGAGGCGTACCGCCAGCTCTCCCAGTTCGCGGCGCAGGATCCGTCGAAGCTGATGGACCTGATGGACCGCTACAACTCGTACCTCGGCGGCAAGGGCATCTGCTTCCAGGAGACGGCCGCCGCGGCCGGCGCCGGCAGCATCTACCAGGCCTCGCTCGCGCCGTACTTCAAGAACCTCTACGGCTCGCTCGGCCCCAGCAACGACCCCGCGGCCGTCAAGGCGCGCGGCGCGAAGATCTACTCCGACCTCCTCCGGGAGTCGGTGAAGGGCATCGCGTTCCACGAGATCGGCCACTCGATCGGCATGCGCCACAACTTCGCGAGCTCGTGGGACTCCCCCAACTACTCGCCCCAGTACTGGCAGCTCCGCACCAACGAGGGCAAGTCGGTCGCGCCCTGCACCGCTTCTCGCACGGGCGGCGGTCCCGATACCTGCATGGGTCCCCGCTACCTCGACCCGAACACGGACGACGAGCAGGGCATCGCCGGCGAGGCTCGCCCTGGCATCGAGTACTTCGCGAACACCTCCACCATGGAGTACCAGATCGAGCGCTTCGGTGAGACCGTCGGCGCCGGCACCTACGACCTCCACTTCATGGAGACCCTCTACGGCCGCACGCTCGAGACGTTCGATGTCAAGCAGGTCCCCGTGGACCAGCAGCAGTACTTTGCCGTGAAGATGCTCTCGCAGGGAATCCCCGACGAGCTCATCTTCGACCCGGCCAAGGGCTACGGCGCGCA
>JAYTBL010000734.1:0-8082 GCA_043736975.1 Polyangiaceae bacterium | reverse complement strand
GCGTACCGAAGGGGTGGGAAGGGAGAGGAGCGCCACGGGCGCTGGCGCTGCAAACCTGGGGCCGACGAGAAAGGGGCTCAGGCCTCAGGCCTCAGGCGGCGACACGAGGGTGATACAAGCTGCCCCACCTGCGGCCGTCAGTAGCGCTTCTGCCAGATGGCGTCGGTCTGGAGCAGGCCCTTGTCGCCGAACGTCGTCTCGAGCGACCAGTTCTTCTTGAAGCGCCAGTCGACGGTCGCCAGGTTGACGTCCGGCTGAGAGATGGGCGGGGTGCCGAGCACGTGCTCGAAGGAGAGCGAGATGCGGCGCGCGATCTGGAACTCGATCTCGGGGGCCGGGTTGGCCGAGCGCGTGGTGTCGATCTTGGCGGTGGCCTGTATGCCGGTGAGGTCATCGAGGCCCTCGGTGAGGCCCTGGGTCGCGAAGCCGCCGCCCACGCTGGCCGCCGCCTTGGTGGTGCCATTCGTGCTTCCCGCGGAGCCGGTGGGCGAGGGGTTCGCGCCGTCGGCGGTCCCGAACAGGATCATGGCGAGCACCTCGTTGCGCGGCATCGAGGGATCGGAGCGGAGCGTCACCTTGCCGGTCTTCACCGGGCCCACGAAGTCGGCATAGATCTGGCTGCCGTTGTCCGCGGTCCACTCGGCGGTGGCGACGACGATCGGGTTCGCCGTGTCCTGCGGCTGGAAGGTGATGACGCCGCGCGTGATCCGGAACGTCTTGCCCTGGACGTCGATCTTGCTGCCTTCCTTGACCTCGATCTGACCGGTCACCTGCGTCGTGGCCGCCACCTTGATGTGCGGGGCGCCGCCGAGGACCACCTTCACGGCGCTGCCCTGGATGACGGTGATCTCACCGAGGCGAACGTCCACGTCGATGGTGGTGGCGGGCGCCGTCGAGACCACGACCGGTGCGAGATCTTCCTTGTCGAGCGGCAGCTTCACGAAGGTCTTCTCGTCGCGGAAGACCCCGACGCGGATGTTCGAGCTCTGCTCCTCCAGCGCCTGCACGCCCGACTTGAGCTTCTGCGGCAACTCGAGATCGAGCGTCGGCACGTCGATGACCACCGCGAGGTTCTTGCCGTCCTCGCTGTTCGTGGCGGCGAGCTTCACCTTGCCCGAGACCGCGCCGAACGCCTGGCCCTGGAAGGCGAGGTCGAGCGGGCGCTTCCTGGAAATGTTCAGGTTCGCAGTGGCGGAGGCGAGCCCGAGCCCGCGCGTCTTGACCTCGGCGTCGGCGGTGAGCTCGCCCGCCGTGCCCTTGAGGAAGACGTCGGTGACCTTGATCACGCCGCCCGGCAGGAACGAGACGTCGAGCCTGGCGTTCTTGTACTCCTCGCCAACCGCCGCGAGCTGCAGCGTGCCGTCGTGGTACGCGAGCTTGCCCTCCATCGTCGGGTCCTTGAAGCCGGGGCCGACCTTGACCGTCGCGTTCGCGTCGATGAGGCCGTCCAATTCGTTGAGCTGCCCCTGAACGAACGGGAGCAGCGCCGCCGCGCGGAAGCCCTTGGCCTCGAGGTGCGCCTGCGTGTCGACCGCGGGATCGGGCGCGGGGACGAGCGCCTCGCCCCAGGTGAGACCGGTCACCGCCTGGAGATCGAGGAAGCCATCGCGCTGATCGAGGCGGACGCCAGCCGTGAGCCTTCCGTCCTGCGCCTTCACCGCGACGGTCCCGCTCTCGTACTTCGCGCGGCCGATCGTCAGGTCTTCGAACACGAGCTTCGCGTCGAGCTTTGCGTCCTTGTGCAGGTCCTGGAGCACCGCTTCGCCGCTGACGTGGCCGCGGACGCGGCGGTCGCCGATGGGCGCGATGCTCTGGAGCGGGAACTTGGCGAGCTTCACGCGCGCCGATCCGCCCCACGCCAGCGGCTCGCCGGGCCGGGGCTGGAGGAGATCACGCGCGCGGATGTCGGCGTGCGCGCCGATCTCGAGCGCCTCGTGCCGCTGCGTCGCGACCTTCGCGAGGAGGTCGCCCTTTTGCCCATCGTAGTCGAGCGTCACGTCGATGTCGCCCGCGAGGTTGGCGCTGAGCGAAGGTGAGCGCACGTCCCGCCCGTGGGCGACGAGCGCGATCTTCGGATCGAGCGCGGTGCCGCTGAAGTCGACCTCGACCTCGACGGTGCCGGGCACGTTGCGCGTCCCCGCGACTTGCGGGAAATCGGCGAGCGCGCGCTTGGGGATGACGAGGCGCGCCACGAACGGTGTCTTCTCGAGCAGCTCCAGGGCGTTCGCCGGGTCATTCACGAGCTGCGCGTAGGGCAGGTCCGACTTCGCATCGAAGCCCACCAGCGTTCCCTTCTGATCGACGGAGTGGAACGCGACCTCGCCGAAGCCCGAGGTCGCGTCGACGCGCGCGTCGAACGAGACGTCGATACCCTCGCTGCGCCACGGCTGGATACCCTCGACACGCTTGCCGTGCGTCGGGTCGTGATCGGGCTCGGTCGTCCCTTTGCCCGCGATGACCAGCCCGCGCGTGTGCGTGTGGATGCTCAGCTCCGGCAGGACGTTCGCGCTGTCGCGGCGGAGCGCGCCGGCCACCACGAGCTGTCCGCCGAGCTCGCTGAACGGCAGCGAGTCCTTGGGCGCGAGGGTCGCGAGCTTCTCGATATCGAGGTTGGCGCTGAACTTCGCGCGACCGTGGGCGCGCTTCCACGATTTCGGATCCAGAGGAGGTCCGCCGATGACCACCTGGTTCGCCGCGAGCTCGATGCGCCCCGCCTCGGCGAGCGCGCCCACCATCGTGATGTCGAGCTTGCGCCCGGTGAAGCGCGCGTCGAGATCGAGCTTCGCGCCGTGGATCTGGGGCGTCGACACCGCGGCGGCGGCGATGTGGAGCTCCCCGACCGCGCTGTCCTTGCCGAGGGAGACGTCCCCCTTGATGGCGAGCGTCCCGGTGCGCACGGCGTCGGGCTGGCCGGCGATGAGGGCGACCCGCGCGAGATCGATCGAGGGGCCGTCGAGCTTCACGTGGATCTCGCTCGCGCTGCGCGAGAAAGAGGCCTTCAGCGGCTCGCCCAGGCCGGTGACGAGGGCGCCTTCGACCTCCATCGTCGGGCCGCCGACCTGCACGCGATCGGCGGTGACCGAGATCGTCTTGCCGCTGCGAACCACGTCGACCTGCGCGTCGCGGATGGTGGTGACCGCGCCGACCTCGACCTTGCCGCGCACGTCCGCGACGGCGAGCTTCTGCTCGCCCGAGGCGATGCCGCCGGCGTGGACACCGACCTCGACGAGCGGTCGATCGTGCGTACCGCTGGCGGTGGCGACCACGGTGGCGTTGTCGATGGTGTGCGCGCCGTACGCGAGTCCGCCGGCCACGACGTGCGCCTTGCCGGCGAGCGCCTTGGTGGCGAGATTCACGCGGCCGCTGCCGTCGACCACGGCGCGGCCGCGCATGCGCGCGCCCAGGTCGGGCAGGCGCCCGAGATCGGGGACGTCAGCGTGGACGCGGCCCTCGGCGATCTGGTCGCCGCGCTCGGTGCGCAGATCAGCAGCGAATTCCGCGCTGCCGCGCGGATCGATGACGGTGCCCTCGGCGTGCGCGGTCTCCTTCGTGAACCCGCCGCGCGCCTTCACGATGGGCAGCGCGACGCCATCCACGCTGCCAGGCTGCGTGTCGAGCGCGAAGGTGCCGGCGATCGCGCCGCTCTTCGCGATCACCACCTGCACGGTCGTGTCGAGCCCGACGTCGGAGGCCGGGAGCGTCGCGATGATCCGGTGCAGGTCGATGTGCCGGACCACGACGGTCGCGTCGGCCTTCGTGCCCTCGCTGAGGTCGACCTTGCCGTCGACGTCGACCGTGCCCCGACCCAGCGCGACGTGCGCCTTGGCGCCGAGGCGCGGCAGCTCGCCGTGCGCCTCGGCGTGCAGCGTGACGTCGTCCTGGATGGATACCTCGCCGAACGTCGAGCGCACTCCCTGGCCCGAAGGATCGCGGCCGTCGACCACGACGTCCAGCTGCTGGCCGTCCATCTTCGCGTCCGCCTTGGTGGGGACGCCGGCGATCGCGCCGTCGAAGCCGGCGACGACGCTCATGTCCTTGCCGCTCGACGAGGGCATGCGGAACTGGCCGACCAGGCGGCCGCGCGGATCGACGCCGCGAGGCAGGCCGCGCGTCACGAGGTCGACCTTCTCGAGGTCGGCCTGGATCAGCTTGCCGTCGTAGTGAGCGCGCGCCGCGAGCTCGTGGAGCTCCCCGTCGAGGGGCGGCGCGCCCGGCGCCTGCCCATGGACCCACGCGCTGCGCAGGGCCACGACCGGCGCGTCGACGCGCACCCCGCGCGCGCTGGGATTGGCAGGCTTCGCGGGCGTGGGCGTACGCTCGCCGAACGCGTTGGCGATGCGCAGGTTGCCCGAGGGGTCGCCCTCGATGTTCGCGTCGACGTGCTCGATCGACACGAGGTCGACGGGGATCACGATGTCGCCCTTGCCGAAGAGCGCTGACTTCGCGGCGGCGAACGTCTGGAGGCGGACCCGCGCGCCGTCCACGAAGATCACCTGCATGCCGGTCGGGTCCTTGACGCGAAAGCGCACGCCCTCGATGCCCCTCAGGCTGAGCCCGCCAAGGTGCTCGATGGTGACGTCCCCCGCGAACTGATCGTGCAGGATGCCGTTCACCTGCGCGGTGACGAGCCGCCGCGTCGCAGGCGCGTCGAGATGGACCACGGCTGCGGCCGCGGTCGCGGCGACGAACGTGACCGTCGTTCCTACGACCGCGCCGATCACTCCCAGCACCCGACGGGCCCGACTCTTTCGCGCTGCCGGCATCAGTAAGCTTCCCCGATGCCGATGCTCACTGCGATTGGGATGCCAAAGAGGAGATCGGGCTCGCGCTCGTCGGGGGTGAGGCCACCGATCACCTGGAGGCCGGGGATCCGGTATCCGATATCGACCCTTATCGGGCCGGCCGGGGTGTCGTAGCGCCCTCCCGCCCCGCAGGAAAGATGGAGGTGGCCCGGGCGCAGCGAGTTGACCTGTGGCGAAACGTCGCTCGCGTCGCAGAAGGCCGCTGCCGAGAGCGGCCCGGTGAGACTGAGGCGGAGCTCGGTGGAGAGCTCCCAGAGCGTGAAGCCACCGGTCGGTGTCCGGCAGCGTGCCGGGGGCGGCGCGCCGGTGGTGGGATCGCCGGTGCACTCGGTATCGACCTTCCCGGCCTCGCTCTGGGGCGTGAGGAAGGGGACGATGTCATGAGGGCCGATCCCGCGGAGCGGGTAGCCGCGGTTCGAATTCGGGCCTCCCGAGAAGAACCCGCGGAAGTACGTGAGCTGGTAGTCCTTGGTCCGCGCCTCCGACCCCGGGACGGGGCCGTTGCTCGGGCCGTTCTTCACGACGTCGCCGTAGTTCGGCGCCATGATGAACCCTCCCGCGAGGCGCGTGGCCAAGACCAGCTTCTTGAGGAGCGGGATGTAGCCGCGGACCTCGGGCTGCACCTTGAAGTCGCTGGCGTCGCTTCCGAAGATCGCGCTCGCGACCTGCAGCGTGTTCGCCAGGTAGATACCCTTGCGGGGATGGGTCTTGTCGTCGCGAAAGTCGAGGGTGGTGTCGAGCTGCGGGTAGGAGATGACGACCAGCGAGAGCGTCGGATCCCTCGGCGGCAGGTAGACGAACGGGTACGCGACCTGCGTGTTGTGGGAGATCGAGCCGAAGAACTTCCAGATCGACCGCTCGAGGCCGATGGCGTTGCGGAGCTCGCCGTAGCCGATCACGGGCGCGTCCTTGGGCGCGTTTGGGTTGATGAGCACTGGGTAGACGTTGAACTCTGGCCGCTCGAAGAACGCGGTGCGTGCCTCGATCGAGCTCGGCTGCTTGAGCTCGAGGCGGAGGCGCTCTTCGGGCAGCGGGTTGGTGGGCGCCACCAGGTTGCTGACCCGCGTGGGATAGAGCACGACGCCCGGCCGGAACTGGACGCTGAAGGTGCGGAGGCCGCCCAGGAAGTTCTTGTTCTCCCAGCCGATGATGCCGTGCACGTCGGTCTTGAGCGAGTCGAACTCGAGACCGCCGCCGAGGCGGAGCGTGCGGAGGCGTGACGGCTCGAGCTTCACGCGGATCGGGACGCTGCTCTGCGCCGGACCGCTCTGCGGCGGGGTCGCCTCGGGCGTGCCCGGCAGGTCGGGCCTGAGCTCGACGGACGCGAAGACGCCGAGGTCGAGGAGCGCCTGCTGCGCGTCGTCGAGCTCCTGCTCCGAGTAGGGCGTGCCGGGCTTGATGTCGATGGTGCTGCGGATCTGCTTGTCGGGCAGCGAGCCGAGCCCTTCGATGGTCACCGCACCGAACGTGCAGGGGATACCCGGCGTCACGGTGAGCACGATGTCGGTCTTGTGCGCGACGATGTCGACCGCCGCGTCGCTCTTGACCTTGGCGTACGCATAGCCGCGATCGGAGAGCGCGCGGCGGACCAGGCCTTCGGTATTCGTGAACGTCTCCTCCTCGAACGGCATGTTCGTCTTGAGGCCGTCGGCTGCGGCTTTGTTCGCGGCGACGATGACGTCGGGCGGCAGCCCCTCGAGGCCGTCCACGTGGACCTCGCGAACCAGCACCGCCTTGCCTTCCTCGACGATGATCTCGACGCGCACGTGCTTGTCGTCGAGCCGGAAGACGCGGCCGGCGCGGGCGTGGATGTCGTAGTAGCCCTTCGAGCGGTAGAACGACTCGATACGCGCGAGATCGCGCTGGAGCACGAAACGATCGAACAGCGAATACTCGAAGATGATGCCGCGGAAGAGAAAGAGGAGTGTGGGGGTCTCGGTGGTCGCGATCTTGTCCTTGAGATCGCCTTCGTCGAGCTTGTCGGTGCCGCGGATCTGGACCTCGTCGACCGCAGAGCGGCCTTCCGGGATGGACTTGCAGCCGCCGAGCACCAGCGTCGCAGCGACGACGGCGAGAGAGAGCAGGCGGAGAACCATCCGGACGAGGCCGGGGCTAGCAAGGTCGGAACCACCGCGAAGCGCGCGTAAAAGCGCGTTCAACGACCACAAACCGGCGGTACCGGCGGAGCGCCGCACCGCAGCGCGTCCGCGCCTTGTCCACTTTTGCCCCGCGCTGCGACGCGCGTGGCACAATGGTGCAGCTTCGCCATGATTCCGCGCGGACCGGCGCGCGTGCTGGCTGGTATGGCTCGTGCTGGTCGCGGGGCGATGCATCGGATCGGCGTGGGGATCCTGATGGCGCTCGTCGCCTGCGGGTCGGCAAGGCTGCCGAGGCCGACGTACGTCCAGCAGCCCAGCGAGGCGCTTCTCGAAGCGAACTATCCGCCGCCGCCGGGGAAATCGGAGGTGGTGCCGGCGTCACCGCGAAGCGATGCGGTCTGGATCGACGGCGAGTGGCTGTGGCAGGGATCGCGCTACGCGTGGAAGACGGGGCGCTGGGTCGTGGCGCCGGCGAGCGCATCGTATTCGCCGTGGACCTCGGTGCGCGGCCCGAGGGGCACGTTCTACATCGCGAAAGGAACGTGGCGCGACGGCAAGGGCGTCGCGCTCGCAGATCCGCCCGCGCTCTCGATCGCGAAGGTGCGCGCGGGGTCGATGGTGAACTCCGAGGGCGAAGAGGTCGAGCGCACGCCGAACGTCCGCGCCGACACGGCGGAGAGCCTGGAGCGCAAGGGCCGCCTCGAGACGAAGGACGGCGGGCCGCCGGAGACACCGTCCGGCGCGACGCCAACCGGCACCGAGCCGAAATCGGGACCTTCGGTCGATGGGGGCGCGAGCACACCGGTCGACGCGGGATTGCCAGATGCCTAGTGCTCGTACCGCCCGGCAGAAGTCCGACCACATTTCCGAGCATGACATGTGACCGATAGGACCGAATCACGCGTGAAACGCCTCGATGAGAGCGAGTCGCCCAAGGTAGCGGCTGGTGGTTCGCAAGTCAGAGGCGGGGGCCGTCGCGCGGGGCCTGGCGAACCGAGGGCCGGCCCGAGCACCGTTTGCTCGGGACCGCGGTCGCGTGCTCGTCCAGCACGACGGCCGACACCTCGGGCGCAGAGGGCGGCGCGCCGACGGAGAGTCCAGGACCGAGCAGCCCATCCGCCGAGGGCGGCGCCGACGGCGCGACCGGCAGTGCGGCGATTGACTTCACGATCGACGGCTTC
>JAYTBL010000733.1:0-3274 GCA_043736975.1 Polyangiaceae bacterium | reverse complement strand
GCGCCGGCGTAGGGATCGACGGGCGGCGGATCGGGCTCGATCACGGGCGGGTCCACCGGCGGATCGGGCGCAGGGTCGGGGCCGGGCTCCGGCGCCGGGTCCGGCGTCGGGTCCGGCGCCGGGTCCGGCGCCGGGTCCGGCGCGGGCGTCAGGACCGGGTCGGTGATGACCGCAGGATCTCCGCTGCTCGCGGCGCTGCTGCGGCTCGCGCCGATCGAGACCCGGCCGCCGGCGCGCGGGCCCGCCCTGGGGGCCCAGGACTCCTCCGGCAGGGGCGCGCTCGCGACGCTGCCAGAGCTCGTCGCGTCGCCGGGAAGAGGGCCGTCCGGGACCAGTTCCTCGCTGCAGCCGGCAGCGAGCGAAGAACAAAGCAAGACGGCCACCGCCGAGACGGTTCGAGTGCTCATTGCCGTCCTAACGGACGCCCCCGTCGGCGCGGCCATGGCCGACCGTCAAATCGATGACATCCTTCCGCAGGCAGGCTCCGATGTGGGTCAGGGCGCCGTGAAGCCGGCCGACTGCGGGATGAGCCACGTCGTCCAGTCGAGGCTCGATCCCTCGTGATCGCCGGCGGTCTCGCTCGTCCTGAGGGGGAAGCCGGCAGCGCTCATCTTCGCCCAGTCGGCCTTGACCTTCGCGAGCGGGAAGACGGGATCGGACGTGTGCGTGCGGTGCGCGACGTTCAGCTTCCACGACGCATTCGCGAGGAGCGTCTCGGGGTTACCGGCCGCGTACAGGCCGGAGCTCTCGACGATGATCCCCGCGAAGCGCGACGCGTGCTGGAGCCCGACGCGGTAGCCGATCTGGCCGCCCGAGGAGTAGCCGGCGAGGACCACCTTCTTCTGGTGCACCCAGAAGCACTTGGAGATGTCGTCGATGGCGGCGAGGACCTTGTCGTCGTCGCTGCCGTTCCAGCACTGGCCGTCGCGGCCGCCGATGGAGATGCCGATGTGCTGCTGCGTGGCCCGGGTGTCGTACGGGTTCACGGCCCAGGTCGCGAAGTTGTGCGCGCTGTCCCCGCAGCCGTGGAGACCGACAATGAGCCGCATGGGCGCGGCGCCGGTGTAGCTGGCCGGCACGTACGCCTCGTAGGTGCTCTTGACGGTGCTGCGCACGAAGAAACCGCCGCCGTCCTTGGTGTTGGAGCAGGTGCTGGGGGGCTTGGGCCCCGCACCGGCGTTGGGACCGCCGGACGGCGAAGGTGGAGTCCCGCCGCTGCTGCTGCTGCCACCACTGCTGGCGCTGGTCCCGATCGCGTCGTCGACTTCGTTCGTCGCGACGGCGTCGTGGTCGGGATGGCCAGGCGTGGTGACGGGCGCGCTCGCGAGATCGGGCGCGGGGGGCGCCTCGTTGGAGGAGTCATCGCTGGTGCCCTCGCCTCCTGGCGAACCCCCGCAGGCGAGAGCAGAAAGGGAGAGGAGCGAGAGGGCGGTGGCGGTGAGAAGTCGGCTACGCATTGCCGACTTTCTAGCGAGCTGCCGCCGATCAGGGAAAGCTAACCGACATAACGCGAGCACGTTCGGTCGCGCCATTCGGCACCCGCGCGGAGAGTGTGCCCCACCATGCGCTCGCCATATTCCCGTGCAATACGCACTTTTAACATGCATAGCACATGCATTCGCATGCATAGCGCACGTATCCCGCGATGCTCGTGCTACGCGTGCGCTGGCGGATTCCAGCTGTAGAGAGCGAGAGACCACGGAGGGCGCGACCAAACGAAACAAGGGGAGCTCGCTTGCGCGGCTCCCCTCTTCTCACACGTCAGCAGCGGCTCGGGTCAGAGGGGCGGAGCCCCTCGTCCTGACTAATCGCCGGGGTTGAAGATGATCGGATAGACGACGGTGACGATGCCGCCTTCGGGCTGCGGGAACGACAGGTTCCCGAAGCCGCGGACGACACACCCGACGACGCCCTGATCCGGAAGATCCGAGCCTCCGTCCGAGGCCGTGGACACCGCGCCCGACCGGTCGATGACGAACTTCACGCCCACGCGCCCCTGGAGGTTCGGGTTCGTGCGCAGGCCATTCTCGTAGCAGAGGCGGAAGCGACCGAAGTTCTGGCGAACGATGCGCTGGATGACCTCCGGGGGGAGGCGGCCGTTGACCTGCGTCGCGCCCTGACGGAGCGAGGGGCTCTTGGTCTGGTGCGCGCCGCCGAGGCGGCCGTGGCCGTTGCCGAAGCCCTGACCGGTGCCGGTGCCGGCGCCGTGTCCGAGCGTGCCGATGTTGCCGAGGCCGATGCCTTCGCCGCGACCGCCGCCGCCTTCGCCGACGCCGGAGAGGCCGAGACCGCCCGCGCCGAACGCGTCGCCGATGGCGTCGCCCCACATGTTGCCGCGCGCGGACAGCGGGTCGTTGCCGCTCGACTCTTCACGTCCCCACGGGGCCGTCGGGGCGTTGGGATCGCCGCCCGCGCCGACGTTGATGAGGCCGATCATGCCGAACTCTTGGGCCTCCTTCATCGCAGCCTGACGCGCAAGGTGCGGGTCGGGGTTGTCCTGCGGGCCCTGGACGCCGTAGCGCTTGTTCACGGCGTTGGTGTTGGGGTTGCCCATCGACCCCTCTTCACCCTTGGCGCGTGTACCGGTGCCGCCTTCCTTCTGGTCGGCGTTGTTGTCGGCGACCTCTTCGGTCTTCTTCTCCTCCTGCTCGCGCTCGGCGGCAGCGTTCAGCATCTTCTGCATGAGCAGGAGCTGGTCGCGGTCGATCGCCTCGGAGTCGTCGCCGTTCATCTTCGGCATGAAGAACGCCATCGAGGCGACGATGCCGATGTGTAGGAGGAACGAGAGGCCGATGAACAGGTAGGCGGCGGGCTCGAAGCTCGAGAACGCGCCGACGGGCGGCGCCTTGCCGGCGTTGACCGCGCTGACCTCGAAGACCAGCCCGGAGCCCTCGAGCTCCATGCGCGCCTTCGCGTTGGTGGGGAGGTCGAACTCGTGGGCGCCGCTCATCTCGGCCGACGGCCGCGCACGGCCCGACTGGATGAGATCCGCGAACGTGAACGTGCCCTGGCCGGGGATCTCGACCGTTCCGCTGCAGCGCGGGAGCATCACGAGGCCGACGCTGACGCCGCGGGCGACGACGACGGGCGCGCGCGTGGTGCCGAGCACCTCGCTGGGCACGAAGTAGTCGCAGCCCGGCTCCTCACCGACGAAGAAGGTCTTCGGAGGGCTCTCGTGCGAGACGTGGAGCGTGTTCTGGTCCCACTTGACGAGGACCTCGACCGCCGCCGCGTGACCCTCGACCTCGTCCGGGTGGACGTCGGGGCCGCTCTT